>CAJPFZ010000343.1 GCA_905339355.1 Burkholderiaceae bacterium | reverse complement strand
GCCATGCACGCAGCCACCCGCCCCCATGCCAACGTCGGCCACCTGATCCGCGAATGGCGCCAGCGCCGCCGCCTGAGCCAGCTCGACCTCGCCTGCGAAGCCGACATCTCGACACGCCACTTGAGCTACGTGGAAACCGGCCGCGCCTCCCCCAGCCGAGAGATGCTGATGCACTTGGCCGAGCGGCTCGACGTTCCGCTGCGCGAGCGCAACCTGCTGCTCACCGCTGCGGGCTTCGCACCGATCTACCGCGAACGCCCGCTGGCGGACCCGGCGCTCTCGGCCGCACGGCAAGCGGTCGAACTCGTTCTGAAGGGCCATGAGCCCTACCCCGCGCTCGCCGTCGATCGGCACTGGACGATGCTCGCGCACAACCGCAGCGTGCCGCTGCTGCTGGCCAACGTCGACGCCGAGCTGTTGAAGCCGCCGGTCAATGTGCTGCGCCTCAGCCTGCACCCGGGCGGGCTGGCGCCGCGAATCGTCAACCTGGCGCAGTGGCGCGAGCACCTGTTCCTGCGGCTGAAGCACCAGATCGACGCCTCGGCCGACCAGCAGCTGGTTGCACTGCTGCACGAGCTGCAGGCCCTGCCCTTCGACCCGGCGCAGTCGCATGGAGAGCCGATCGATCCGAGCGGCGTGGCGGTGCCGCTGCAGTTCAACACCGAGCATGGCGTGCTGTCCTTCATCGGCACGACCACGGTGTTCGGCACGCCGGTGGACATCACGCTGGCGGAGCTGGCGCTGGAGACCTTCTTCCCCGCCGACGACCACACGGCCGAGTTGCTTCGTCGCATGGGTGACGGACAGTCTGCAGCCAAGCAGCGATAAAGCACGACTTCAGGAGACGAGCATGGCCGCTGTACCCGACGAGACTTCCCACTACCGCATCTGCCCACTGTGCGAGGCCTGCTGCGGGCTGCAGATCCGCATCGCCGACGGCCGCGTGCAAAGCATCCGCGGCGACGAGGCCGACCCGTTCAGCATCGGCTACATCTGCCCCAAGGGCGTGGCGCTCAAGGATCTGCACGAAGACCCCGACCGCCTGCGCACGCCGCTCATCAAACGCGACGGCCGCTTCGTGCCGGCGAGCTGGGAAGATGCCTATGCCGAGATCGAACGCCGCCTGCCGCCGATTCTGGCCGCGCATGGCAAGGACGCTGTCGGCTTCACGCTCGGCAACCCCTCGTCGCACAAGTACAGCCTGATCCTCTACACCGCGCGGCTGCTGAAAGCGGTCGGCTCGAAGAACATCTTCTCGGCGTCGACGCTCGACCAGATGCCCAAGCAGCTGTCCAACGGCCTGATGTTCGGCCACTGGCTCACGCTGCCGGTGCCCGACATCGAACGCTGCGGCTTCCTCTTGATGCTGGGTGCCAACCCAATGGCGAGCAACGGCAGCCTGTGGACGGTGCCCGACTTCCGCGGCAAGGCGAAGGCGATGCGCGCGCGCGGCGGCAAGCTCGTGGTGATCGACCCGCGGCGCACCGAGACCGCCGCGATCGCTGACGAACACCATTTCATCCGGCCAGGCGGCGATGCCTTTCTGCTGCTGGGCATGGTGCACACGCTGTTCGACGAGAACCTCGTCAAGCTGGGCCGGCTGGCCGAACACGTGAACGGGATCGACGACGTTCAGGCGGCGGTGAAGGACTTCGCGCCCGAACGCGTGGCGGCGCGGTGCGGCATCGCCGCCGAGACGATCCGCGATCTCGCGCGCACGCTGGCGCGCACCGAGCGCGCGGCGGTGTACGGCCGCATCGGCACTTGCGTGCAGGAGTTCGGCACGCTGAACTCCTGGCTCGTCGACGTGCTGAACGTGCTGACCGGCCACCTCGACCAGGAAGGCGGCGCGATGTTCGCCAAGGCCGCGGCGTTCGCACCCAACACCATCGGCCGGCCCGGCACGGGCCGCGGCGTCATCACCGGGCGCTGGACGAGCCGCGTGAGCGGCAAGCCCGAGGTCTACGGCGAGATCCCGATGAACTGCCTGGCCGAGGAAATCGAGACGCCCGGGCCGGGGCAGGTCAAGGCGTTGATCTCCATCGCGAGCAACCCGGTGCTGTCGGCGCCGAACGGTCCGCGGCTCGCGGCGGCGCTCGACAGCCTCGAGTTCATGGTCAGCATGGACATCTACCTCAACGAGACCTCACGCCATGCCGACGTGATCCTGCCCGGCGTGTCGCCGCTGGAGGATTCGCACTACGACGTGCCCTTCCCGATGTTCTCGGTCCGCAACCACGCACGCTACAGCGCGCCGGTGCTGCCCCTGTCCGACGGGCAGGTGCCGGAGTGGCAAACCATGATGAAGCTGGTGGCGATCGCGCGCGGGCTCGGCGCGGAGGCCGACGTGCTGGCGCTGGACGACGAGCTGCTCGCCGACGACGTGCGCAAACAGGCCGGGCCGCATGCCGATGCGGTGGTCGCCGCGCTCGCGGGCCGGCGCGGACCGGAGCGCCTGCTCGACCTCGCGCTGCGCATGGGGCCGTATGGCGACGGCTTCGGCACGCGGCCGGGCGGATTGACCTTCGAGAGGGTGAAGGCGGCGCCGAGCGGCCTGGACCTCGGCCCGCTGCAGCCGCGTATCCCGGAGGTGCTGCGCACACCGTCGGGCAAGATCGAACTCGCGCCGCCGCTGGTCATCGCGGACGTGGCGCGCGCCGCGGCGCGGCTCGACCGGCCGGTCGACGACATCGTCATCATCGGCCGCCGCCACGTGCGCTCGAACAACAGCTGGATGCACAACCTGCCGCTGCTCGCCAAGGGGCCGAACCGCTGCACGGCGTTGGTCCACCCGGCCGATGCGCAGCGGCTCGGCCTGCATGCCGGGGCGTTCGCGCGCATCAGCGGAAGGACGGGCCGGCACATCGAGGCGGAAGTCGAGGTGAGCGACGAAATGATGCCGGGCGTGATCAGCGTGCCGCATGGCTGGGGGCATGACCTGCCCGGCGCGCAGCTCGGCGTCGCGGCCGAGCGGCCCGGCGCCAATCTCAATGCGGTGCTCGACGACGCGCTGACCGACCCGTTGTCGGGCAACGCGGTGCTGGGCGGCGTGGTAGTGCGCGTGGTGCCGGCTTAGCTTCAGCCACTACGGGTTCGCGCGCACGACCGCATAGGCGGTGTCGTTGACCTGCAGCCACCGCTCGGCCAGCGTTGCATCTTGCTGCGACGGATGGAAATCCGCCTTGAAGTAAGCCCGCCACGGCTTGAAGGTGTGCCGCACCACCCCATGCTCGCCGAAGAAGAAGCTCGCCGCGCTGCGCCACGTGCGCCAGCGGAAAAGCTCTCCGTCGCGCCACAGATTGCGAGCGGTCTGGCGCAGAACATCGGTCGTGAAGTGGAAGCTGACCACGCGCATCCAGCGCCGCCGCCACTGTTCGCTGCCGCCGAGCGCGCGGTAGACGTCGAAGGCCACGCTGCGATGTTCCGATTCTTCCGAGGCATGCCACATCCACAGGGCCTGCAAGCGCGGCTCGGCGCCTTCCACCGCTTGTGGGTGCGCCAGCATGTGCTGCGCGAGGATGGCCGTGAAATGCTCGGTGGCTGCGGTGATCGCCACCGCGTGGCGCGCATCGCGCACCGCCTTCAGGCGCTCGACCCTCCTCAGGATGCGCGGCTCCCAGCTGTTGACGTAGCCCTGCTTGTCGAGCTGGGCGTTGAACAGCGAATGGATGCGCCGGTGCGTCGCTTCCTGGCCGACGAAGCCCTGCACCTGCTCCTCGAAGGGCGTGCGCTGCTCCTCGGGCAGCAGCTTGATGCCGTTGCGCACCGAGTCGATGAAGAACTGCTCGCCGACCGGAAAGCTCATCGACAAGGCATTGAAATAGGCGCTGCGGAAGGCATCGCCGCCGTTCCAGTGCCGCGCGAACGGCGTCTCGAGGTCGATCAGCAAGCGGCGAACCACCAGTGAAGTCATGCGCTCGTCCTTTGGGTCAAGCCCTGGTACGACGCCGTACCAAAGCTGGAAGGCCAATGTGCCAACCGCCTGTGGTACTGTCAAGTACCAAGATTCGCAACACCGCGCGCATGGTGACTGCCGCTGCCATCGATTCCGCCGACCACCGCCGCCGCCTGCTCGACGCCATGTCGCACACGGTCGCGCGCAAGGGGTATGCCGACACGACGATCGCTGACCTCGCGGCCGAGGCGCGCGTCTCGCGCCGCACCTTCTACGAACATTTCGGCACCAAGGCCGAGTGCCTGATCGCACTGTACGAAGCGGCGAGCGACCAGGCCTTGAACGTGCTGCGCGCGGAGATCGATCCGCGGCGCGACTGGCACGCACAGGTCGAGCAGGCGATGCTCGCCTACCTTTCGACGCTCGCCTGCAACCCGCTGCTGCTGCGCACGCTGTTCATCGCGATCCTTGGTCTCGGACCCGAAGGCCTGGCAGCGCGGCGGCGCGCCAACCAGCGGCTGGCGGACTTCATTCTCGACGTGGTGAACCGCTCTCCGCGCGAGCGGCCGCTGCCGCCGGCCTTCGCGATGGGCATCGTCGGCGCGATCAACGAACTCGTGCTGCAGGCGATCGAGCAGGATCGCGTGGCCGAGCTGCCGCAGCTCGCGGTCACCGCATCGGGGCTCGCGCGCGCGGTGATCGACGGCGGGTGACCCTCTGTTCGGGCTCATCGGCCCATCCGTGAGTCCATCGGGCGCCGGGCGCGAGTTCATGTCGACCTGTGGTCAATTCCGGAATGCAGGCCCCGGGAGGCCCCATGTCACCAGCGCTTCGGCATTCGACGCGAGGTGTGGAAGACCCTCAGCACTTCAACCGTGTTGCCGGTGACGCGGTACGGGACCAGATATCGCGTCTTGGCCACAACGAGTTCACGCGTTCCGGGCACCCGGCCCGGTCGGCCGATGCCTGGCTGCTCGGCCAGGACGGCAACGGCCTCCAGAATCCGCCCGACCACGAGTTGGGCGGCTTTGGGATCGTCCGCCGCAATGAAGGTGGCCTCTTCGTCCAGGTTGCGCAGCGCCGTGCGCAGCCACTTAAGCTGCATTCACCTTCCACTTCTTGGCCAAGGCTCGGACTTCTTTGTCGGAGGCAAAGTCACCCGCATCGGCCTCGGCGAGTGCAGCGCGGGTCTCGTGGATCTGCCATTCGTTGAGTTCGACGTATTCGCGGATTGCCTCCGCAGCCAGGAATGACTTGCTGCGCTGTGTCGCTTCAGCCAGGACATCGAGGCGGTCCTTGACATCGTCTTCGATGCGGATGGTCATCGTGGTCGACATGGGTTACACCCCTGTGATTGCAATGTACACAATACCACACACCTCATTCACGGCGTTGCCCACGGCCCGCAATGGACCGACGAGCCTCAGCCCGTCCTGCGCGACTTGCCACGCTTGGCGGCGGCCGAACGCAGCGTGTTCGACGACCTGCGCTGGAGGCGGCTGGGCGAGCGGCAGATTTCGGCTGGAGCAGGAGCGCAGGCTACGGTCGCGTCGAGCAAGCGCTGGCGAATCTGGATCGGTGCGAGAAGCAGTTGTCGACTGAAGCAAGCCGGATCAGCTCCCGACGGCCTTTACCAACTCCGTCCACTGCCGCGGGTTGCTGCGCTTGAGCGCCTTCAGCTCGTCGAGCAGTTCATCGCAGCGGCGACGCCGGGTCTTGGCCTTGATGGCGTCGATCTCCTTGGCGAGCTGGATCAACGGCTCCACGGCGGGATCGGCCGTGGCACCCGCCTGCTTCGCAAGGGCCACCACCGCGTCGGTGAGCCGGCCGAGCTGCCGCCCGTAGCTGTGCTGGCTGACCACTTCGCGTTCCACCTCCGGCGCGCGTGAATTGCCGAGATTCACGACCAGGTTGCCGAAGGTCCAGCCGTTGTTGAAGCGCTCGTCCACCGACTGCGGCAGCCAGGGGAAGAAGTTCGGGAAC
>CAJPFZ010000342.1 GCA_905339355.1 Burkholderiaceae bacterium | reverse complement strand
TTGAACGGGCGCCGCTCGTTCAGCTCGTCGAGGTATTGCTCGATGCCGGCGCCTTCTTGCTCGAGGAAGTCGGCCACCGCTTGGGCGAACTGTGGGTGGGCGAGCCAGTGCGCCGACCAGGTCTGCACCGGGAGAAGCCCGCGCGCCATCTTGTGTTCGCCCTGTGCGCCGCCTTCGAAGCGGCGCATGCGATTGGCAATGCACCAGGCGAGCGGCTGGTAGTAGCACGCCTCGAAGTGAAGGAACGGGACGTGCTCGACGGCGCCCCAGTAGCGCCCGAAGGCGCTGCGCGTGCGTTCATCCACCGCGATCAGAGACGATGCGACGCGCCGGCCTTCTTTCCAGGCCACGAACAGCACCCAGTGCTCGGGCATCGTCTTCGCCATCCGGGCGAAGAAGTCGCGTGTCAGGTAGGGCGTCGAGTGGTGCGCACGGTAGGTCAGCGTGTAGCAGCGGTAGAAGAAGTCCCAGTCCTCGGGTCCGATCTGCGCTCCGGCGAGCGTGCTGAAACGGATGCCGGAATCGTCCACCCGCCGGCGCTCCTGCTGGATCTTCTTGCGCTTGTCTCGCTGCATCGTCGCGAGGAAGTCGGCAAAGTCGGCGTACGGTTCGCCCGCACGGTTGGTCCAGTGGAACTGCACGGTGCTGCGCAGCATCCAGCCGGCTTCGATGGCCGCGGCGCGGTCGGCATCGTCGAGGAACAGCACGTGGGCCGACGACAGCCTTGCGTCGCGCGCGATCTGCGTCATCGCCCTCAGCAGCAGCTCCCGCGACGCGGCGTCGCGCGCCATCAGACGCGGGCCCGGCACCGGCGTGAAGGGCACGGCGCTCAGCAGCTTGGGGTAGTAACGCAACCCATGGCGCTGGTACGCGTCGGCCCAGGCCCAGTCGAACACGTATTCGCCGTAGGAATGGTCCTTGAGGTACAGCGGGCACGCGGCGACGAGCTCCGATGCGCGTTCGACGATCAGGAACTGCGGCAGCCAGCCCGTCGTGGCGTTCGCGCTGCCCGACTCGTGCAGCGCGGCGAAATACTCGTGCCGCATGAAGGGCGTGCCCTCGGCTTGTGTCTGCAGCAGCGCGTTCCAACGCTCCGCAGCGATGCCGGCGGGGTGATCGAGCACCCGAATGACATAATCGTTCGAGCCTTTTCGCTCTGACATGGCGCGATGTTAGGGCCTCGCCGCTATCCTTCAGAGTTGCACGCTTAAACTCATCCCGATCGAGGAGCCGCCATGAAACAGATCACCGCCATCGTCAAGCCGTTCAAGCTGGAAGAGGTCCGCGAAGCGCTGGCCGAAGTCGGTGTGACGGGCCTCACGGTCACCGAAGTCAAAGGGTTCGGCCGCCAGAAGGGCCACACCGAGCTTTACCGCGGCGCCGAGTACGTCGTCGACTTCCTGCCGAAGGTCAAGGTCGAGGTGGTCGTGAAGGACGGCGACACCGACCGCTGCGTCGACGCGATCGTCAAGGCCGCCAAGACGGGCAAGATCGGCGACGGCAAGATATTCGTCACCGCCGTCGAGCAGGTCGTGCGCATCCGCACCGGCGAGACTGACGAAGACGCGGTCTAGCCGCCATGCCGTTCGATTGGGACCGTTCGGTCCGAGTGTCCACGGGCGAACCTTAAATGCGCCGGTAGTCGTCTGGCGCTGTCGCCTGCCTCGCCAGCTCGCCGAGCCGCGTCAGCAGATGCCTGGCGTCATCGTCCACCTGCAGCAGCTCCCGCTGCGCCTCGTACACGAATCCGCGCTGCTGCGTCTGCCGCAGAAACTCGATCAGCGCGTCGTAGTAGCCCTCCACGTTCAACAGCCCGACCGGCTTGTCGTGGTAGCCGAGCTGGCGCCAGGTCCACACCTCGAACAGTTCCTCGAAGGTGCCGATGCCGCCGGGAAGCGCGAGGAAGGCATCAGAGCGCTCGGCCATCAGCTGCTTGCGCTGGTGCATGGTCTCGACGACATGCAGCTCGTGCAATCCAGGGTGGCCGAGTTCACGCACCATCAGCGAGTTCGGGATGACGCCCACGACGCGCGCCCCGGCGGCCAGCGCCGCGTCGGCCACGGTTCCCATCAGTCCAGCGCGCCCGCCGCCGTAGACGAGCTGCCAGCCGAGTCGCCCGATCAGCGTGCCGACCGCTTCGGCCGCCCGTGCGTAGGCCGGTTCGCTGCCACTGCGCGAGCCGCAGTACACGCAAAGGGAAAGAGCAGGGAGAGAGCTCATGTGCCGGTGGCCACGCGGCTCCAGACCGCTAAGACCCAGATGCTGCCGCACAGCACCAGTGAGAGGAACACCGCTGCGCTGGCGAGGTCCTTGGCGCGCTTGGACAGGTCGTGCAGCTCGAACGACACCCGGTCGATCGCCGCCTCGATGCCGGAGTTGAGCAGTTCGACGATCAGCACCAGCATCACAGAGCCCGCCAGCAGCGCCACCTCGACCCAGTTGCGGCCGACCCAGAACGAGATCGGCACCATCACGAGCGCGAACCACGCTTCCTGGCGGAAGGCGTTCTCGCCCGTGTACGCGGTCTTAAGGCCGGCAATCGAATAGCCGGTGGCGCGCAGCACGCGATCGAATCCGGTGCGGCCTTTGAACGGATTGCTCATTGGCACGATTGTGCCGCTGCCGGACGGCGTCTCGTCAGCTGGCGGGCCGCCAGGTGATGAGCCGCGTGCCGGCGATCAGGTCGTGCGGGAGCTGCCCCGAGGGATGCAGCTTCGAAACGACGGCATAGGCCGCGAGGTACGCGAAGAAGAGGGCGGCCGTTCCCGCGCCGCCTAGCCGGTGCACGCCGACCCACGCGGCAACCGCCAGCGGCGGCAGGAACCACAGCCACGCCGCGACGTAGCGCAGCAGCGCCCGCGCCTGGGTCAGCGGCTGTCCGTCGCGGGTCACGACGCGGATGTGCCAGGTCTTCATCGCGAGCGTCTGCCCGCTGCGCGACCAGAACCAGCCGAAGTAGATGCCGAGCACGATGAACAGGAATGCCATGCCGGCCTCGCGCAGGTACAGCGCATGCCGCTGCTGCACGAGGCTCGCGAAGAGGTAATCTGCGACGACGAGCACGCCGAACAGCAGCACACCTTCATAGAAGAAGCAGGCGAGCCGGCGGCGCAGGCTGGGGGCGTTGGAGTGGCTCGCTGCCGCGGCAGCGGAGCCCGTCATGGACGCTTCGCGGGCGCCGAGGCAGCGCGCGAGCGCGCCGCGGCAGCCTGCGGGCCGCGGCGCGGCAGCAGCGTGGTCTTGTCGACGAACTCGGGCGTTGCCGCGATCTTGGGGACGCCGGTCTGCTGGTGCGCCGGGGGAACCGGCCGCTTGGAAATCAACGACGTCGTGGCGCCCGGCTGCGCCTGGATGACGGACGGCGCCACGGGTCTGGGCGGCGCGGCATGCGCCGGATTGGGAACGATGTTCGACTTGGCCTGCTCGCGGTCGTTGCGCTGCGCGGTGGCCGCTCGGCCGCTATAGGGCGGCGGCGGGACGGCGCGCGACTGAAGTTGCCGCTTCTGCTCCGGCGAAAGCGCCTGGTAGGCTTCCCACTGGGCCTGCCGGTCCTTGGGGGAGACCTGCTTGGCTTCCTGGTAGCCGAGTCGGGCCTGGCCGCGCTGCTGCGCCGACAGATGAGTCCACTCGCTCATCCGCGCCTGCACCCTCGCGCGCTCGGCCGCGCCCATGCTGGGCATGCGCCGCGCCACGTCGATCCACTTCTGTTTGTTGTCGCCGTCGATGCTGGCCCAGTCGCGCTCCAGCGGCCTCAGTGAGGCGCGTTGCGCCGCGCTGAGCTCGGTCCATGCGGGACCGCTTTCGCCAGCGACGGCCACGGACTGCGCCTGTGCGCCGCGCGGCAGCGCGGCAGCCGCGACGGCCAGCGCGCCCGCGAGAAGCACGCCGAGGAATCTGGCGGGAAGAAGGGAGCTGTGCCGCATGAACGAGCGTGTCAGTCGCGCGGAACTTTAAGGTATTCGAGAAAGCCCGGGTCGGTGTAGGCCGTCGGGGGGACGTCGTCGGCCAGCAGTGCGGCATCGATTTCGGCCGCGGCGGCAATCTGCGCCTTCACGTGCAGGCGATCGATCACGATGAAGCCGGCCACGAGCGCCACGATGGGGAGAAGCGACGCAAGCTTGAACCAACGGCTCGGCCCCGGCCCGCCGCCGAGCACCATCGTCGCGAGCGGCCCTGCGCCGTTGAGCTGGACGCCAGCGGCTTCGGTGCGCCTGGCCAGCCGGGCGCGCTCCAGCGCTACCTCACGGGCCGCCTTCAGACGCTCGGCGACATCGTGCGGAAGCTCACGCGTGGCGTCGTTCAGGTGCGCCGCGACGCGCAGCGCAAAGCGGGCCTGGACGGCTTCCAGCCCGCTGGACGGCAAATTGACGGTCTCGTTCTTCATAGCTCTATTCCCTTGGCCTTGAGCGCTTTTGCCAGGGCATGCACTGCGCGGGAGCAGTGGGTCTTGACGCTCCCCTCTGAGCAGCCCATCACGGCAGCTGTCTCGGCAACATCGAGTTCTTCCCAGTAACGCAGCAAGAAGGCCTCCCGTTGACGGCCGGGCAGCTGCCCGATCTGCGCTTCGATCGCAAGCAGCGTCTGCGAGCGCGACACCGTATCGGAAGCGCTTTCAGAGGCTATGGAGCCGCCGGCGATCTCGAGAGTTTCCAGGATGTCGAAGTCGCCGTCGCCGCCGGCCGACTCGAAATCCGAGAAATTCTTCATGATCGCGCCGCGCACCTTCTGGCGCCTGAACCAGTCCATCGTCGCGTTCGAGAGGATGCGCTGGAACACGAGCGGCAGTTCCGCCGGCGGGCGGTCGCCGTACTTCTCGGCGAGCCGGATCATCGCGTCCTGAACGATGTCCAGCGCGGCCTCGTCGTCGCGAACGGCGTACAGAGCCCGCTTGAACGCGCGCTTCTCGACGCTCTTGAGGAAGTCGGAGAGTTCTTGTTCGGATGCCAAGAGAGAGGTGCCTGGGGCGTTGTGCCCGAAAAGCGGGCGCGATTATCTCATCGGCCTTCTTTCGCGGCCGAGACGGCTCGGTAGCGGCCCCAAGCGATGCCATAATGCTGCTTCGCACAACGCAGTTTCACTGGTCACTGGCTGGCCGCCCGACCCGGGGGCCAATTTTTGACCGCGCAGGTACCACACCCGCTTCACGAGAGCGCGGAAAGGTGCACCGATGGTTTTTCGTCAGAGAAATTCGCAAAGGTTCAACATGGACATGTCTGCCGCGGAAGTCAAGCGTGCCGCTTCGGCACAACCGCACCCCTCCCAATCGTCTGCGGAGCCCAACGGCTCCGAAATCCTCGTCCGCTGTCTTCAGGCCGAAGGCGTGAAGTACCTCTGGGGCTACCCCGGCGGCGCGGTGCTCTACATCTACGACGCCCTGTACAAGCAGGACAGCATCGAGCACGTGCTGGTGCGCCATGAGCAAGCGGCGGTGCACGCCGCCGACGGCTATGCGCGCGCCACCGGCAACGTCGGCGTGGCGCTCGTCACCTCCGGTCCGGGCGTCACCAACGCGGTCACGGGCATCGCGACCGCCTACATGGACTCGATCCCGATGGTGATCATCACCGGGCAGGTTCCGACGCCGGCGATCGGCCTCGACGCCTTCCAGGAATGCGACACCGTCGGCATCACGCGCCCGATCGTCAAGCACAACTTCCTGGTGAAGGATGTGCGCGACCTGGCCGTGACGCTGAAGAAGGCCTTTCACATCGCACGCACTGGCCGCCCCGGCCCGGTGGTGGTCGACATCCCCAAGGACGTGTCGCTGAAGACGACGCCGTTCCACTACCCCGCGAGCGTCGAGATGCGCTCGTACAACCCGGTGCGCAAAGGGCACGGCGGGCAAATCCGCAAGGCGGTTCAGCTGCTGCTGGCGGCCAGGCGCCCCTACATCTACACCGGCGGCGGTGTCATCCTCGGCAACGCGGCGGCGGAGCTTCGCGAACTGGTCGACCTGCTCGGATTCCCCTGCACCAACACGCTCATGGGCCTGGGCGCCTTTCCCGCCAGCGATCCCAAGTTCCTCGGCATGCTTGGCATGCACGGGACCTACGAAGCCAACATGACGATGCAGAACTGCGACGTCCTGCTGGCGGTCGGCGCGCGCTTCGACGACCGGGTGATCGGCAACCCCAAGCACTTCGCTTCGGTCGAGCGCAAGATCGTCCACATCGACATCGACCCGTCGTCGATCTCCAAGCGGGTCAAGGTCGACATTCCGATCGTCGGCGACGTCAAGGACGTGCTGCAGGAACTGATCTCGCAGATCAAGGAAGCACAAGCCAAGCCCGATGTGCAGGTGCTATCGCAGTGGTGGAGCCAGATCAACGAGTGGCGAAAGCGCGAGTGCCTCAAGTACAAGAACAGCACCGAGGTCATCAAGCCGCAGTACGTGGTCGAGAAGCTGTGGGAACTCACCAAGAACCGCGACTGCTACATCACCTCCGACGTCGGCCAGCACCAGATGTGGGCCGCGCAGTACTACCCCTTCAACGAGCCGCGCCGCTGGATCAACTCCGGCGGGCTCGGCACGATGGGCGTGGGTTTGCCGTACGCGATGGGCATCAAACTCGCCAAGCCCGACAGCGATGTGTTCTGCATCACCGGCGAGGGCTCGATCCAGATGTGCATCCAGGAGCTCTCGACCTGCCTGCAATACAAGACGCCGGTCAAGATCGTCTCGCTGAACAACCGCTACCTCGGCATGGTGCGGCAGTGGCAGCAGCTCGACTACGGCGGCCGCTACTCGCACAGCTACATGGATGCGCTGCCCGACTTCGTGAAGCTGGCCGAGGCCTATGGGCACGTCGGCCTGCTGGTCGAGAAGCCCGGCGACGTGGAAGCGGCGCTGCGCGAAGCCATCAAGCTCAAGGACCGCACCGTGTTCCTCGACGTGCGCACCGACCCGACGGAAAACGTCTGGCCGATGGTGCAGGCCGGGAAAGGCATCTCGGAGATGCTGCTGGGTTCCGAAGATCTGTGACGCGCTGAACACCGGCGAGGGGTGTTGCGTTACCGCGCACACCCAGGAGCCGGTGGAACGCACGACACCACTTCGGCCGAAGGTTTTCTTCTACTCACCGAACAGCGTGGCCAAGGGCCGTCGGTTACCGCCGCCGGTCTGAAGAGCGCGCTCCACGACCATGAAACACATCATTGCCTTGCTGCTCGAAAACGAGCCGGGCGCGCTCTCGCGCGTCGTTGCCCTGTTCTCCGCCCGCGGCTACAACATCGAAAGCCTGACCGTCGCGCCGACCGAAGACGCCTCGCTGTCGCGCATGACGATCGTGACCACCGGCTCGGACGAGGTGATCGAGCAGATCACCAAGCACCTGAACCGGTTGATTGAAGTGGTGAAGGTCGTCGACCTCACCGAAGGCTCGTTTACCGAGCGGGAACTCATGCTCATCAAGGTTCGCGCGGTCGGCAAGGAGCGCGAGGAGATGAAGCGCATGGCCGACATCTTCCGTGGCCGCATCATCGACGTGACCGAGAAGAGCTACACCATCGAACTGACCGGCGACGCGGGCAAACTCGACGCTTTCCTGGAAGCCATCGACCGCGCCGCCATTCTGGAAACCGTGCGCACCGGCACCAGCGGGATCGGTCGCGGCGAGCGCATCCTGCGCGTGTGATCAACTGGCCCGCAACTCAAGAGATTTCGAAGGAGATAGTGATGAAGGTTTATTACGACAAGGACGCGGACCTGAGCCTGATCAAAGGCAAGACGGTCGCGATCGTCGGCTACGGCTCGCAAGGCCACGCCCACGCGCAGAACCTCAACGACAGCGGCGTCAAGGTCGTGGTCGGCCTGCGCCGAGGCGGCGCCTCGTGGCCCAAGGTCGAGAAGGCGGGGCTGAAGGTGGCCGAAGTCGCCGACGCGGTAAAGAGTGCGGACGTGGTGATGATCCTGCTGCCCGACGAGCAGATCGCGCAGGTCTACAAGAACGACGTCGAGCCGAACATGAAGCAAGGCGCCTCGCTCGCCTTTGCGCACGGATTCAACGTGCACTATGGGCAGGTCGTGCCGCGCGATGATCTGGACGTCTGGATGGTCGCGCCCAAGGCGCCGGGCCACACGGTGCGCAACACCTACACGCAGGGCGGCGGCGTGCCGCACCTGATCGCCGTGCATGCCGACAAGAGCGGCAAGGCGCGCGACCTGGCGCTGAGCTACGCCGCGGCCAACGGCGGCGGCAAGGCCGGCATCATCGAAACCAACTTCCGCGAAGAAACCGAGACCGACCTGTTTGG
>CAJPFZ010000341.1 GCA_905339355.1 Burkholderiaceae bacterium | reverse complement strand
GAGGCTGCACAGCAGTCGCGCCCACCCCTGGCCTCTGAATGCTGGCGCGGTGAACACGTCGTAGAGTCCCACCAGACCTGACTCGATCGCGTACTGGCCGCAGGCCAGGATCTCTGCGTCCCGCCTCAGCACCTGCGCCGAAAAGGGCACCGGCGCATTCAGCAGGCGCTGGCTGTGGGCCTGGCGCTGGGCCAGCGGCGAGCCGCGCAATGCGCCAACTGTTTGTGCAAATGCTTCGTGCCCGAGATCAGACAGCGTGACGCCGCTCGGCAGCGCCGGCGGCTTCTGCGGGGCCGGCGTGGTGTTCACCATCACGCGGGTGTCGTCCACCTCGCCCATGCCCATTGCCGCCAGCTGCTCATCGAGGCCTTGGGGCTCGCTGAAAGGCGTGATGCGCACCAGCAGCGGCAAGCTCTCCTCGTCGAACAGCTGCTGGCACAGCGCCAGCTTGTGCTCCAGCGTCAGCCGACCAGCCGAGACGGCATTGGCGCAGCGCGCCCGCTTGGCCTTGCCGGGGGAGAACCGGACCAGCCAGCCGTCGATGATGCGTTGCTGCGGCGGCGCGCTGGCATTCAAGCCCGCTTCTTCCACGCGGGCGAGCAACTTGGGGTCGAATCGGTCGGACAGAGGCAGCACGGAGAGAACTCGGGTCGTTGCACGCCACGATGGCGCATCTACAGGGTCTTGATGCGTTCGACCATTTCCTGCGCGAAGTCGATGAAAGCCTGCGCGCCTTTGGAGGCCGGGTCGAACACCACTCCGGGCAGGCCATAGCTCGGCGCTTCAGCCAAGCGAACGTTTCGCGGGATCACTGTATTGAATACCTTGTCGCCGAAATGCGACTTCAGCTGCTCGCTCACCTGCTGCTGCAAGGTGATGCGGGGGTCGTACATCACCCTCAGCAAGCCGATGATCTGCAGGTCAGGATTGAGATTGGCGTGCACCTGCTTGATGGTATTGACGAGGTCGCTGAGGCCTTCGAGGGCGAAGTATTCGCACTGCATCGGCACGATCACCCCGTGTGCGCTGCACAGGCCATTGAGCGTCAGCAAGCTCAGCGACGGCGGGCAGTCGATCAGCACGAAGTCGTACTCGTCGCCAACCGCGGCGATCGCCGCCTTGAGGCGCTTGTCGCGGCGCTCCAGCTCGACCAGCTCGACCTCGGCGCCGGCCAGCTCGCGGTTGGCGCCGAGCACGTCATAACCCGCCTTGTCGCTGCGCCGGCGCGCTTCGGCGATTGACGCGCTCTCCAGCAGCACGTCGTAGACGGTGAGCTCCAGCGCCCGTTTATCGATGCCCGAACCCATGGTGGCGTTGCCCTGCGGATCCAGGTCCACGACCAGGACACGCTGCCCGATGCGCCCGAGGCCGGCGGCGAGGTTGACAGTGGTGGTGGTTTTGCCGACGCCGCCCTTTTGGTTGGCGATGCAGAAGATTCGGGCCATGTGCTGTTCTTGGTGGGCGAAACGCCGGGGTGCGCTCGGCAGCCTGCGATTGTCAGGGTTCGGGCGGCGCGAAACCAAGTCGGCGTGATCGCCGCTGTCGGTGCCGCGCAACCTCAGGGGCGAATCAGCCGGATGCTGAAGCCGATCAGGAAGACGCCGGCGAGCCGCGACAGCCAGACCGCCGAACGCTTGTGCGTCTTCACTCTCGCTGTAAGCAAGCCGGCCAGTGCGCACAGAGCCAAGCAGTAGGCGGCCGTGATGCTCGCGATCGTGGCCGCCATCGCGGCGAACGTGATGAATCCCCGGTGTGTCGCCGGGTCGATGAACAGTGGGAAGAAGGCCATGTAAAACACGATGGCCTTGGGATTGAGCAACGTGATCAGGAATGCCTGCCGGGCATAGTGGCGCGGCTCGATGCGCACCGGCGAGCCGCCGCCTGCCCGAGCGAGGATCAGTCGAAGGCCGATCCAGGCCAGGTAGGCCGCACCGGCGTACTGCACCGCACGGAAGGCCACGGGGTACGCGGCGAGCAGCGCCGCGACGCCGCCCACTGCGAGCCACAGCAACACCTGGTCGCCGGCAATGAGGCCGGCGGTGGCCGCTGCGCCAGCTCGAAAACCGCCCTTCGCGGTGGAGGTGAGCAAGGCCAGCGTGCCCGGACCCGGCAACGCGAGGAAGACCAGGATCGCGACGCAGAAGGCGCCAAAGTCTGAAATTCCGAGCATCTTCAGGTCCGTGTTTCTGTGGACGCGGCCTGGGGCCGCATCCAGATCAGACAACGCTCCGCGTTCAACCCCGGCACGTCGACTTGTTCCACGTGAAACACATCGACCTCCGAGAGTGCCAGTAGCTCCTCGTCGGGCCGCTTCCCCTTCATCGCCATCCACACCCCGCCCCCGGCGAGGTGTCGCCGGGTCAGTCGAGTGAATTCAGACAGCGTTGCGAAGGCGCGCGACGTGACCAAATCAAAATCTCCTGCGGGCAGTTGCTCGATGCGCGCGTGCTCTGCCCGGAGGTTCGGCAGTTGCAGCTCCAGCGCCGCTTGGCGGATGAACGCCGCCTTCTTGCCCACCGTGTCGACGCACACCACCTGCCACGCTGGGCAGACCGCCGCGATTACCACACCCGGCAAGCCACCGCCACTGCCGACGTCCAGTATCCGCGGCGTGACACGGCCCTCGAGCGCACGCCGCATCGGCCCGATCACTGCGAGACAGTCGGCCAGGTGCTGGGTGAGCATGTCGGCAGGGTCGCGCACCGCCGTCAGGTTGTAGGTGCCGTTCCAGCGCTGCAGCAGATCGAGATAGCGCAGGAGCTTGCCAGCCACCGGAGCCGGAAGCGACAAGCCGAGGCGCATGGCGATGTCGTCCAGTGCCTGGGCGCGGGCGTCAGTGACTTCAGTCATGTTCAATTCTGTCAGTTAGGGATGGTCGGCGCAGGCGCGGATCGCGATCCTCACGGTCTCCCGGCAGGCCAGCCACTTCTGTTGTGCGCTGCCGCCGGGCTGAGTCTTGATTGCCATCTCGCCCCGAGCTGGCGTCGCACTACCAAAGAGAGGAAGAGAACCATGACCATTCGTCACCTTGCGGCCGTGTCCGCCATCGCCCTGCTGCCCTTGGCCGGGCACGGCGCCGAAACCTTCGGCACCACCACGCACAGCTTCATCCGCGGCAGCGTCGCCGGCGACATGCCAGGCTGGTACGGCGGCTCGCTGTTCGGGGCCTTCCCGGTCGCGATGTCCGAGGCCGAGGCCCGTGCCGCCGTTCTCGGCGCGCCTGACAACGCCTTCGTCAGCCTGCCCGGCATGGGCGGCACGCCGACCGGAGCGCCCTTCCCCGGTGCCTATGTCGAGATCGGCTTCGGCTTCAACTTCGGGCCGAACACCACCCTCAATATCTGGGAACTGGGCGACAACCAGGAGAGCGCGCAGATCTTCCTCTGGACCAACAATGGCGGCAACATCCAGTTCGACTACACCCGCGGCGCCAACGACCTGCAGTCCTTCGACCTGAGCGGCTACGCCGGCACGCTGGCCTTGCTGGGCG
>CAJPFZ010000340.1 GCA_905339355.1 Burkholderiaceae bacterium | reverse complement strand
GCAAAAAAGAGATAGAGCTTTTTCACTTCGGCGAATCGCTCCTTCACCCCCGTATCCACGATATGGCCGGATATGCTTCCGGCAAGGGCCTCAACGTGACCCTTTCGGTCAATGCCCCCGAGCTTACCCCTCAGCTGCTGGACCGGCTCGCCTCAAGCGGCCCGTGCAGGATAATAATCTCTTTTGACGGCTACGACGCTGAAAGCTACAGGAAGATACGCGGGAGCGCGGCCGATTATGAAAAAGGCACGGCCAACCTCAAATATGCCGCCGGGCTCCTCAAGAAAAACGGCCTTGCCGGGATGAAAATCTCCCTCAGGGTAATCCGGCTGAACGCGAACAACCCGCGGATCGACGAAGTCAGGGAGTACTGGGAATCGCTCGGGCTGCCCGTAGAGGTCCGCGAGTTTTTCCCGTGGACTGAAAAAGAGCTCGCTTCCCTCGGCATCGTGCAGAAGTACCCGCCTTTCATGCCCTGTCCCTTTCCCTGGCAATATCTCGTTGTGCAGTGGGACGGCACTGTTGTGCCGTGCTGCAGGGACTATAACGGCGTCAACCAGATGGGCAACGTACGAGGCTCGTCCTTGAAGGAGATATGGAACAGCCCCGTATACGCCGATTTCAGGGCGCAGCACCGGACTGGAGAATACGGCAGTAACGGACTGTGCAGGGGATGCATGGAAATTTTTTACACAGAGGAATAGTGGAAGAGCAGGTCTTACATGGTGAAGGGGGACAAGCGCCTTCCAGGGATACTGTCGCGGCGCTGTTCCAAAGGGCCGTCGGCGTCAACGGGGCGGCCCCGCTCGTCTTTTTCGACGACGGCAGTTTTTTGAGCTACACCGAGGCCGGCTCTCTTGCTTTTGAGATCGCCGGGCGTTTGCAGGCTGAAGGCATCGGCAAGGGAAGCTACGTAGTATCAGCTTCAGCGGCATGCGCTGAGGCCGCGCTCGTTTTCTGGGCATCGATGCTCGTCGGCGCGGTCTTCGTGCCGGTTGACGGCAATATGCAGCCGGAGAAGCTCTCGAGAATTCTGGAACTCATAGACCCTGGGATTGTCTTCACGGGCCCGGAATGGGCAGGAAAAAGCGCTCTGGCGGGTTTGAAATCCGTCATATACCCATCGGATGCCACCACGTCTGTTGCAGGCGGCTCTCAACAATTTCAACAGTTTTTCGATGGCGGTGAGGGCGCTTACAGTCCACAGCCGGTCTCGCCCGAAGACGCCGCCGTAGTCCTTTTCACTTCAGGCACATCAGGAGAGCCAAAAGGCATAGTTCTCTCACACGGCGCGCTTTCAGGCAGCGGGCGCTTGATGGCTGAGACTTATCAATGGGGGCCGTCTGACAAAGTCCTTATGACCGGTGATTTCCATACCATGAGCGGGTTGAGAAACCCGTGCGTCGCTGCTCTCTATTCAGGGGCTTC
>CAJPFZ010000339.1 GCA_905339355.1 Burkholderiaceae bacterium | reverse complement strand
GACGCTGCGCACCAGCGTGTTGCCGATGCTGCCGCCGTTGCGCACCACCGACTGGATGACTTCCCGGAAGGTCAGCATGCCCACCAGGTCGCCGTGGTCCATGACGACGAGCGAGCCGATGTCGTTGTCGGCCATCGTGGTAACCGCCTGGGCCAGCTGCTGGTCGGGCGTGATCGTGTACAGCGTGCCGCCTTTGACGCGCAGGATGTCGCTGACTTTCATGGGTGCTCCTCGTGGGCCGTGGACGGTTCAATATAGCCCACAATCCCTGCCAGCAACACCCCGCTCGCCCCCTGCGGCCTTCGACCAGGACACCCCTGCCCATGCCCGGCTTCACCGACCCCGGATTCGACACCCTCGCGCTGCACGCCGGCGCCGCGCCCGACCCGGCCACCGGCGCGCGCGCGGTGCCCATCCACCTGAGCACCTCGTTCGTGTTCGAGAACAGCGACCACGCCGCGTCGCTCTTCAACATGGAGCGCTCGGGCCACGTCTACAGCCGCATCTCCAACCCCACCACCGCGGTGCTGGAGGAGCGCGTGGCGGCGCTCGAAGACGGTGTCGGCGCGATCGCCACCGCCAGCGGCCAGGCCGCGCTGCACCTCGCGATCTGCACGCTCGCGCATGCCGGCTCGCACATCGTCGCGAGCTCGGCGCTGTACGGCGGCTCGCACAACCTGCTGCACTACACCCTGCGCCGGTTCGGCGTCGAGACGACATTCGTCAAACCCGGCGACCTCGCCGGCTGGCGTGCCGCCATCCGACCCGAGACCCGGCTCCTGTTCGGCGAGACGCTCGGCAACCCCGGGCTGGATGTGCTCGACATCCCGAACGTGGCCGAGATCGCGCACGACCATGGCGTGCCGCTGCTGGTGGACTCGACCTTCACGACGCCCTATCTGATGCAGCCGCTGGAGCTCGGCGCCGACCTCGTCTACCACTCGGCGACCAAGTTCCTGTCGGGCCACGGCACGGTGATCGGCGGCGTGCTGGTCGACGGCGGCCGCTTCGACTGGGACGCTTCCGGGCGCTTCCCCGAGCTGAGCGCGCCCTACGAAGGTTTCCATGGCATGGTGTTCACCGAGGAGAGCACGGTCGGCGCCTTCTTGCTGCGCGCGCGCCGCGAAGGCCTGCGCGATTTCGGCGCCTGCATGAGCCCGCACAGCGCCTGGCTGATCCTGCAGGGCATCGAGACGCTGCCGCTGCGCATGGCGCGCCACGTCGAGAACACGCGCAAGGTGGTGGCATTCCTCGCCGCGCATGCGATGGTCGAGAGCGTGGGCTACCCCGAGCTCGAGAACCACCCGAGCCATGCGCTCGCCCGCAAGCTGCTGCCGCGCGGCTGCGGCTCGGTGTTCAGCTTCAACCTCAAGGGCAGCCGCGAGCAGGGCAAGGCCTTCATCGAGGCGCTGAGGATCTTCTCGCACCTCGCCAACGTGGGCGACTGCCGCTCGCTCGTGATCCATCCCGCATCGACCACGCATTTCCGCATGGACGACGCCGCGCTCGCGCAGGCGGGCATCACGCCGGGCACCATCCGCCTGTCGATCGGCCTCGAAGGTGCCGACGACCTGATCGACGACCTGAAGCGCGCACTGAAGGCCGCAGAGAAGGCGGTGCGCTGATGCTGATCAAGGTGCACGACCGCCTGGCCTACGCCTACACCGGCGGCAAGACCTTCGACCCCACCCTGCCCTGCGTGCTGTTCATGCACGGCGCGCTGCACGACCACAGCGTGTGGACCTTGCTCGCGCGTTGGGCCGCGCACCACGGCTTCTCGGTGCTCGCGGTCGACCAGCCCGGCCACGGCCGCAGCGAGGGCCCGCCGCTGCCGGATGTGGAGGCGCTCGCGGACTGGACCCTCGCCCTGCTCGACGGCGCCGACGTCCACCAGGCCGCGCTGGTCGGCCACAGCATGGGCTCGCTGATCGCGCTCGAAGCGGCGTCGCGTGCGCCCGAGCGCGCGAGCCGCCTGGTGATGATCGGCACCGCCTACCCGATGAAGGTCTCCGCCGCCTTGTTCGACACCGCGCGCGAGTCGCCGATGAAGGCGATCGACATGGTCAACGCCTTTTCGTTCTCGAGCACCGCCTCCAAGCCCTCGTACCCCGGGCCGGGCATGTGGCTGCACGGATCCAACCGCATGCTGATGCGGCGCATCCAGAACAGCGACCCGACCCTGAACCTGTTCTCGCACGACTTCGCGGTGTGCGACCGCTACGCCAATGGCCTGCAAGCGGCGGCCAAGGTGAGCTGCCCGGTCACTTTCGTGCTCGGTGAACGCGACCAGATGACCTCGCCGAAGGCCACGCGCGACATCGCCGCGGCGCTGAAGGCACACGTCGTCACGCTGCCCGGCGGCCATTCCCTGATGCAGGAGGTGCCCGACGGCGTGCTGGGGGCGCTGCGCACCGCGCTCGCCGGGGCACCCGCATGAAATTGAAGATGTCGCCCAACTCGCTGTTCGCGGTGCTGCTGCGCTCGCCGTGGTGGATCAGCTTCGCGCTGGCCGCCGCGGTGACGCTCGGCGTGCGGCTCGCGCTGCCGGCGCAGATGGAGGTCTACGCGCTGTTCTCGGCGATCCCCTTCTTCGTCGTCGGTGTGATCGCGGCCTGGAAGCAGCTGCGCGCACCGAGCGCGGCGCGTGTGGCCGACACGCTCGCCAGGCTCAACGCGATGTCGTGGCCGCAGTTCGCCGACACGATGGAGCAGGCGTTCCGCCAGGACGGCCACGAGGTCAAGCGGCTGGCCGGACCGGCGGCCGACTTCGAGCTGGCGAAGGCGGGCCGCACCACGCTCGTCGGCTGCCGCCGCTGGAAAGCCGCACGCCCCGGCGTTGAGCCGCTGCGCGAGCTGCATGCGGAAATGCGCCGGCGCGACGCGTCCGCCGGCATCTGCGTCGTGCTCGGCGAGCCTTCGGAGCAGGCCAGCCGCTTCGCCGGCGAACACCAGATCGAGCTGCTGCAGGGCGACCGCCTGGCGGTGATGTTGCGCGGTATCGCACCAAAGTCGGCCCTCTGATGCGCCGCCGAGGGAACGAAGCGTCCCCGACGGAGTCCACCCTGGCCCCTGAAACAGAAAACGGCAGCGATGGCGCATCGACCCATCCAAAGCCGATAACAAGCGGGCCAACCCCGCCTTCTCCCCCCATGTCCGTGAATTCGACCTTGTCGCCGGTTCGCCCGGCGCAGACCCCTCGCCTGCCCGACCCGCGCCACGCCTCGCGCGTGCCGCCGCACATCGGCGCGGCCCAGCTGGAGCGCATCCGCCAGGCCGCCTACACCCTGCCTCAGGTGGTCAAGCCCGCCGACTACCTCGCCGAGCACAGCGCCGGCTTCGAGGAACACCTCGATCGCCTGGGAATGGTGCTGCTGCAGAAGGCTGCGGCCGGTGCGCGCCCGAGCCGCTGGATCGAACCCGCGCTGATGGACAGCGCATTGGCGCACCTCGACGCCGTCGGCACTGGGCCGGCCGTGCGGGCGCTGATGCTCGAACGCACCGCGGTGCTGGAGACGTTGGGTGTCTCGCGCCACGCAGGCGAGTGGACGCGCCTCGTGAGCCACGCCTTGCCGCTCGCGGCCGCCGCCTGGTCGGTACCGGTGCTGTTCCGCGTGCCGGTCGACCGGGCCGCCGTCTGGGCGTTCTACCGCGACGGCGACCGGGACGCCCTGCTTGCCGCGCTCGGCGCGCCTCCGGCCTACCCGTTTGCCCCCGAGCTGACCGCCCACCTCGATTCGCTGGTCGCGCGCAGCCGCGCCTACAAGCCGCGCCATCTCGACTCGCTGCTGCCGCGCCTGCAGTCCGAATGCGCCACCGCACAGCCGCTCGCGCAGCTGAAAGCCGCCTGCACACGCGCGCAGGACCGCTGGGAACACCGCGTCGGCGAACTCGACACGCTCGAAGGCCTCAACAGCGAACTCGCGTTTCAGGGCTACCCCGACACCTTCGAGAAAGCGCGCCGCCTGCAGCGCAGCGTGACGCTCTACGTCGGCCCGCCCAACAGCGGCAAGACCCACGCCGCCTTCGAGCGCCTGGCGCAGGCGCACGACGGCGCCTACCTCGCACCGCTGCGCCTGCTCGCGCTCGAAGGGCGCGACCGGCTGGTGGGACGCGGCGTGCCCTGCTCCTTGCTGACCGGCGAGGAGAACGTTCCGGCGCCCGGCGCGCGAGTGGTGTCGAGCACCATCGAGATGGTCGGCACCAACAAGCCGATCGACGTGGCGGTGATCGACGAGGCGCAGATGATCTTCGACGCCTCGCGCGGATGGGCGTGGACGCAGGCGATCGTCGCCGTGCCGGCCAACGAGCTGATCATCATCTGCTCGGACTACGCGGTGGCCGCGATCGAGAACCTGCTGGGCCTGTGCGGCGAGCGCTGCACGGTGCGCCACTTCGACCGCAAGCAGCATGTCGAGCTGCTCAAGCAGCCGGTGCCGATCAAGTCGCTGAAGCTGGGCGACGCCGTGGTGGCGTTCAGCCGCCGCGACGTGCTGATGCTGCGCGACCAGATCGCCGCCAACGGCCACCCGGTGTCGGTGATCTACGGCGCGCTGCCGCCAGAGGTGCGCCGCCGCGAGGCCGAGCGCTTCGCAAGCGGCGAGTCGCACATCCTCGTCGCCACCGACGCGATCGGCATGGGACTGAACCTGCCGATCCGCCGCGTGCTGTTCAGCACGATGAGCAAGTTCGACGGCGTGGACGACCGCGAGCTGAACGAATCGGAGGTGCACCAGATCGCCGGCCGCGCCGGACGCTACGGCATTCATGAAGAAGGCTTTGCCGGTGTGCTGGCCGAAGCCGAACCCACGGCCGCCCGCGCACTGAAGGAGCTGATGCCCAAGAAGCCGCGGGCACCGCAGGACTTCAAGGCGCCGGTCGCGCCGAACGGGTGGCACGTCGAGACCATCGCCTCGCGCCTGCACAAGACGCGGCTGCGCGAGGTGCTGGGCGTGTTCGTCGAGCAGCTCAAGCTCGACGACGCGCATTTCGCGGTGGCCGAACTCGACCAGATGCTTGAACTGGCGGAGTCGCTCGACCGCAGCGCCGCCAAGCTGACGCTGAAGGAGCGTTTCATCTACGCCCAGGCGCCGGTGGATACACGCGCCGACACCCAGGTGCAGGAATTCCTCGACTGGAGCAGCAGCCACGCGCTCACCGGCCGAGCCGGCACGCCGTGGTTCCTGAGCGATGTGGACGGCCACAGCCGGCTCGACCGCATGGAGCAGGCGCTGCGGGCCTGCACGCTGTGGCTCTGGCTGGACCTGAGGTTCCCGGGCGTCTATGGCCACGTGGAGGCCGTGCACGCGCTGCGCAGCCAGCTCAACGACGGCATCGAGCGCCAGCTCAAGGGCAAGCGGCCGCTGGCGCAGGTGCGCCACCGCGCGGGCAAGCGCGCCCCGCGGCCGGCCGCATGAAGGCGCCCAAGCGGCTGCAGCCGCTGATCGACGAGGGAATGATCGACAGCGTCGTGCGCCAACTCATGAGCGGCAAGGAAGCCGCCGTCTACGTGGTGCGCTGCGG
>CAJPFZ010000338.1 GCA_905339355.1 Burkholderiaceae bacterium | reverse complement strand
TCGCCCGGCAACCTCGACTTCACGCGGGGGCTCGGCTGCTACGACGAGGTGGTGAGCTACGACGAGGTGCAGCGCCTGCCGGCCGGCGTGCCCACGGTCTACGTGGACATGAGCGGCAGCGCATCCTTGCGCGACACGGTTCACCGCCACTTCGGCGACGCGCTCAAGTACAGCTGCTCGGTGGGCGGCACCCACTGGGATGAACTCGGCAGCGGCAAAGGGCTGCCCGGCCCGCGCCCGACCCTGTTCTTCGCGCCGGCGCAGATCAAGAAGCGGCTCGGCGACTGGGGGCCGGCCGGTCTTGGCGAACGCATCGCCGCGGCGTGGCTCGCCTTCATGGGGCGCGTCGATGACCCGGCCTCGCCATGGCTCACGGTGATCCGCGGCGAGGGAGCGGATGAAGTCGAACGTGTCTATCGCGATCTGGTGGAAGGCCGCACGAATCCTCGCGAAGGGCATGTGCTGAGGCTGTAGGGCCTCAAGCTGCCGTACGCACGGCCGACAACCAGGGAACGATCCACAGGCAGAGGCGCCGATCGCTGAGCGTTTTCACCATGGACAGCCACCGTTTGACCGAGCCCTTGCGCGACCTGGACGCCTGGACGGCGTACTTCCGCAGCGCCGAGATCCCCGTGCTGGCGAGCACGGCCGGCGCGGTGGCCGATCTGCGCGAGATCGAGGACGAGGTCGATGCGAACCTGATCGGCGAAACCATCGCCGGCGACCCGCTGATGACCTTGAAGGTGCTCGCGCATGCGACCGTCACACGCCCCGCGCGCATGCTGACCCAGCCGGAGACGGTGACTGCGGCCGTGGTGATGATGGGCATCGGCCCGTTCTTCCGCGCCTTCTCCGACCTGCACACGGTGGAGGAGCGTCTGCAGGACATGCCCGAGGCGCTCGAAGGCGTGCGCGAGGTGCTGCGGCGTGCGCACCGTGCGGCCAACTTCGCGCTCGGCTTCGCGGTGCGCCGCATGGACCACGACGCCGCGGTGATTCACCACGCCGCGCTGCTGCACGACTTCGCAGAAATGCTGCTGTTGTGCCACGCCCCCGACCTCGCGCTGCGCATGCGTGACGCGCAGCGCGCAGACCCGTCGCTGCGCTCGGCCACGGTGCAGAACGCGATGCTGAATGTCACACTCGCCGACCTGCAGCAGTCGCTGATGCGGGCTTGGCGGCTGCCCGAGCTGCTGGTGCGCATCACCGACGACCGGCACACCAACCACCCGACGGCGAAAAACGTGGTGCTGGCGATCCGCCTGGCGCGGCACACGGCAAAGGGATGGGACAACCCCGCTCTGCCGGACGACGTGCGCGACATCGCCCAATTGCTCAACCTGTCCGAGGCGGCCACCGCGCCAATGTTGCGAGAACTCGACACCTGACGGGCGAGCCGCCCGCCGCCGCACGCCGCCGGTCGCTCACAGCGGCATCGCGGTCGTGTTCTTCACGCGGTCGAGCACGAAGCTCGTTTTGCAGTCTTCGACGCTCGGGTGCTTCAGCAAGGTGTCCATGATGAAGCGCGAGTAGTGCGCCATGTCTTCGACCACCACGCGCAGCAGGTAGTCCATGTCGCCCGTCAGCGCGGCGCATTCGACGACCTCGGGCCAGGTCTGCACCGAGGCCTTGAACAAGTCCATCGGATTGCGCTTGTGCACCTCCGAGTGTTTTTCGAGCCGCACGTTGAGGTAGGCGGTGAGGCCCAGGCCCACCCGTTCGGGCTCGATGAGCGCGACATACCCCGAGATGACCCTGGACTCCTCCAGCCGCTTGACCCGGCGCAGCGTGGCCGACGGCGACAGGCTCACCTGCGCGGCAAGCTCGTCGTAGGTCATCCGACCATCGGACTGCAACGCTCGAAGAATGCGCCGATCAATCGCATCGAGCTGCACTTCAGTTTCCATGAACGTGATTCTGCAGTTTTCCTGCGTGATTTGGCGGTATGGGCAGTGATATTGCAGAAAACCTGCAACGCCGCCGCCCTACAGTCTCGCAACACCTTGATCTGGGTCAAAACCCACCCTGCACTGGAGCGCCGCCATGAAGTTCACCCCGTGGGAAAACCCGATGGGCACCGACGGTTTCGAGTTCGTCGAGTACGCCGCCCCGGACCCAGTGGCCATGGGCCGCCTGTTCGAAACGATGGGGTTCGCGCCGATCGCACGCCACCGCCACAAGAACGTCACCTTGTACCGGCAAGGCGAGGTCAACTTCATCATCAATGCCGAGCCGAATTCGTTCGCGCAGCGCTTCGCGCGACAACACGGACCGAGCGTGTGCGCGATGGCGTTCCGGGTGAAGGACGCGGCCAAGGCCTACGAGCGCGCGCTCGAGCTGGGCGCCTGGGGCTTCGACAACCAGACCGGCCCGATGGAACTCAACATCCCGGCCATCAAGGGCATCGGCGACAGCCTGATCTACTTCGTCGACCGCTGGCACGGCAAGGACGGCGCGAAGCCGGGCGCCATCGGCAACATCAGCATCTACGACGTCGATTTCGTGCCCATCGCGGGCGCGTCGCCCGACGCCCGCGGCAACGGCCTCACCTACATCGACCACCTGACGCACAACGTGCACCGCGGCCGCATGAAGGAGTGGGCGGACTTCTACGAGCGCCTGTTCAACTTCCGCGAGGTGCGCTACTTCGACATCGAGGGCAAGCTCACTGGGCTGAAGAGCAAGGCGATGACGAGCCCCTGCGGCAAGATCCGCATTCCGATCAACGAGAGCAGCGACGACAAGAGCCAGATCGCCGAGTACCTGGACCTCTATCACGGCGAGGGCATTCAGCACATTGCGCTCGGCACCGACGACATCTACTCGACGGTGGACGCGATGAAGCGCAGTGGGGTGGTCTTCCAGGACACGATCGCAACCTACTACGACCTGGTCAACAAGCGCCTGCCCAACCATGGCGAGAACCTCGACGAGCTCAAGCGCCTGCGCATCCTCATCGACGGCGCCACGCACCAGGGCGCGCCCAACGAATTGCTGCTGCAGATCTTCACGCAGACCGTCATCGGGCCGATCTTCTTCGAGATCATCCAGCGCAAGGGCGACCAGGGCTTCGGCGAAGGCAACTTCCGCGCGCTGTTCGAGAGCATCGAACTCGATCAGATTCGCCGCGGCGTGCTGGAAGACACGGCCCAGGCGCAGACCAACCCGTGAGGCCGACATGATCGCCAACGACAAGGCCGTGAACCGCGGCGTCGCACCCGTCACCTACGGCCAGGGCGAACGCCCGCCGCGCGGCGACTACTCGACGGCGCGAGGGGACTACACCTGCGACCAGAACTGGTCCGCCTACACCGCCCAGGAGCACGACCTCTACCGCCGGCTGTACGAGCGCCAGGCGGCGCAGCTCGAGGGTCTGGCCTGCGACGAGTTCACTGCCGCCGTGAAGCACCTGGGCGCGCCCGAGCGCATCCCGCGCTTCGACGAACTCTCGAACCGGCTGTACCGCCAGACGCGCTGGGAGGTCGTGGCGGTGCCGGGGCTGATCCCCGAAGAGGCCTTCTTCGCCTTGCTGGCCAAGCGCCGCTTCCCGGTCACCGGCTGGATCCGAGGGCCCGAAGAGTTCGACTATGTCGTCGAGCCGGATGTCTTTCACGACCTCTTCGGCCATGTTCCGCTGTTGTTCGACCCGGTGTTCGCCGACTACATGCAGGCCTACGGTGCCGGCGGCCTGAAGGCGAGCCGGCTCGACGCCTGCGAGCTGCTCGCGCGCCTGTACTGGTACACGGTCGAGTTCGGGCTGATCCAGACGCCGCAGGGCTTGCGAGCCTATGGCGCCGGCATCCTGTCGTCAGCCGGCGAACTGCGCCACAGCGTGCGCAGCGGCGAACCAAGCCGAGTCCCGTTCGACCTGCAGCGCATCATGCGCACGCGCTACAAGATCGACAGCTACCAGTCGACCTACTTCGTCATCGACTCCTTCCAGCAACTGTTCGACGCGACGGCGCCGGACTTCACGCCGATCTACCGCGCCGTGCGCGAGCTGCCCGAAATCGAGGCCGGGGCCGTGCTGCCGGGCGAGCGGCTCATCGCCGCGAGCTGAGCCGCACTCAGGGGAGCGCCGTGCGCTCGCGCGGCTCTACGCTGGCATCATCGGCGGCGGAGCCGACCCAGCGCAGGATCTCGTCGAACACGTCGTCGTGGTGCGCCATGTGCACGTGCGCGATGCCGGGCACGTGGCGGTTGTCGGCACCCGGCAGCGTGGCGGTCGAGGCGGGGAAGACGATGTTGTCGCAGTGGCCGTAGAAGCAGGTGAAGCGCGCAAAGCGCTGCGCCGGCTCGCGCGCAGCCAGGGTGCGCTGCCAGTCGCTCGACAGGCGCATCTGGCGCGTGTTGGGCGCAAAGCCAAAGCGCCCGAGAAAGGTGCCGCGGTGCGGCGTGCCGATGGTCAGCACCCGCTGCACGCGGTCGTCGCCATGGTGTTTGTCCATCCAGGCACGCACTGCGAGCCCGCCCATGCTGTGCGCAACGATCACCGGCGGCACGCCGGTGGCCGACTCGATGTGCCGAACCCCGTTCTCGATGATGTCGGCGTAATGGTCGATGGAGCCGAACACCGGCTCAAGGTTGACCGCGACGAAGGGCACGCCGCGCGCGCGCAGCTTCAGCATCAGCGGATTCCACAACGCACGGTTGCAGACGAATCCGTGCACGAAGACGACCCCGCGCCGGCGTGCGCCCACCGGCAGGTGATCGGGCACCGCATTGGCGCGGAACGGCTGGCGCCAGCAGAAGACCTGCGGCGCCGTGAGCACCTCGCCCCACCACGCGGCCATCAGCTGAAAGACGGTGGCGCGCGGCGCCGCGTCGCTGCGATTGACGAACCACAGCAGCACGAACTCGATCGCGAGGAACAGGGCGTAGCCGAAGATGATCAGCAAGGCACCGACGACGGCCCAACCCGGCCGGTTCGCCTGCACGAAGTAGGCGGCCCAGGCGAGCGCCGCCAGCGCCAGGCCGACGGTCGTGAATTGCTGCAGACGGGCGAGCATCGACCGATGCTAGCAGCGGGCGTTCAGAGGCTGTCAGGCATTGGCTGCCTAGGAACCGTCGGTGAGCCTCTGAAAGAGCCGACTGCGCTGCACAATTGCATAGGTGCTTCGCTGCGTCGGCTCAGGCGAGCATGGCCTCGCGCCCGCCCAGGCGCTTGCCGAGCTGCGTGGCCAGCTGGGTGACGAGCCCATAGATCGACAGCTGGGGATTGGCGCCGATGCTGGTCGGGAACAGCGAGCCGTCGTGCACCGACAGGTTCTCGACCTGCCAGTGGGTGCCATCGGCCCGGACGACGCCTTGGCGCTCGTTGCCCGCCATGGCACAGCCGCCCATCACGTGGGCGCTGACCACCCGCGTCAGCAGCGGCTTCATCGGCAAGCCGTTGATCGCCTCGCGCGCCTGCGCCCAGGAGGTGTAGGACGCAGCCAGTTCGTGCACGGGCGTCACGCTGCGGGCGCCGGCGGCGAACTGGATTTCGGCCATCGACAGGAACGAGCGGCGCGCGCCGTCCATGAGAAATGCATTGAGCGGGTAGTCGAGCACCGGCGAGCCGTCGTCGCGCAGCTTCACGCTGCCACCCGGCGACTGCTCGTGGAAGCCATCGCGCATCAGCGAGAGCAGGCTGTGCGTGTTCGGGAATGCCTTCAGTGCATCGGCCTGCTGCTGCCCGTAGCCCGCGAGCGTGGTCGAGAAGATCACCGGGTGGATCGGCGGCGCCTCGAGCTTGTAGCCGATGGGGCCATCGATCTCCTGCGTGTCGAGGAAGTGATCGGAATAGATGGTCTGCGGTGCGCCGTCCCAGCCCTTCACCGGCTGATCGAAGGTCGCCGATGAGATGACCACCGGATGCAGGAACGTGCGGCGGCCCAGCAGGCCGTGCGGGTCCGGCAGTCTCGATCGCATGAGCAGCGCGGGCGAGTTGATGGCGCCGCCGGCCACCACGTAGTGTTTGGCGACCACTCGCGTGATCTGCGCCGAAGCAGGTTCGCCGTTGCGCCGCACCGCAACGCAATTCAGTGCTGAGACGCGGCCGTTGGCCAGGTCGAAGTTCCTGGCCTGCGTCTCGGTGAGAAGCCGCGCCCCGGCGTCGAGCGCCGCCGGGATCGTGGTCACGAGCATCGACTGCTTGGCATTGGTCGGGCAACCCATGCCACAGGAACCGAGGTTCCAGCATCCGAGCACGTTGCGGTTGATCGCGGCAGCACGGATGCCGAGCTTCTCGGCACCGCGGCGCAGCAAGTCATTGTTCTCGTTCGGCGGCGTCAGCCAAGGCGCGACGTTCAGCCGGCGCTCGGCTTGCTCGAACCAAGGGGCAAGCGCCGCTTCGCTCATGTCGACGAGGCCGAAGCGTTCGCGCCAGAAGCGCAGCGTGGCCGGCGGTGTGCGGAAGGAACTGGTCCAGTTGACGGTGGTCGAGCCTCCCACGCAGCGGCCCTGCAGGATGGTGATGGCCTTGTCTGCCGTCTTGCGCGCAGCGCTCTCTTGGTAGAGGCTGGGGTAAGCCTCGCTCTCACGCTGGTGAAAGTCGCTGCTCGTCTTCAGCGGCCCTTCCTCGATCATCACGACATCCAGCCCAGCTTTGGTCAGCACCTCGGCCGTGATGCCGGCGCCGGCGCCGGTGCCGACGATCGCGACGTCGCAGTCGATCTGTGCAGGCGGCGCCGCATGGGGGCCGCCGTGCACCTTCCAGCCTCGTGCGAGGCCCTCGCGAATCGGGTCGGGAATTGCGCTCATGAATGTCGTCTCATCAGACGGGACGCTGCCCGGAGTAGCCCATCAGCGGCCAGACCTGCGGATCGGCGTAATACGAAGCGTTGGTGAGGTCGCGAAGGGCGTGATAGATCTGCTGCTTCAGCGCAAGGGAGGACAAGCGCATCCCTTGCAGGGCGGATTGGAGCTCGGCCGTGCTCGCCTTCGGCCAGTCCGCGCGCAGGCCCGCGAGACCGATGCGGCCCGCAGGGGCTGCCAGCAGCGCTAGCACCTGGGACAGCTCGGCCTGGGTCGGCTGGGGAAGGCCCGCGAGCGTCTCGTCGAGACGATCCAGCAACGCGGCCAGAGCCGTGTCGCGCGCGGCGGGCTGCGCCGGCAGGCTGCCGTCGAGCACCGCTCGCCCCACCGCGTGGAACACCGAGCGGCCCGCAGATGTCATGCGGCCATCGACCAGCCCTGGACGCAGCAAGGCGACGCCGCCTCCGGCGACCGCCAGCACCGCGGCCGCGCCGATGCCGAGTTTCAATAGGGTTCGCCGTTGCATGATGTGCGCTGGAATTTGATCTGCGTCGAGTGTTGCACCGTTCGGCGGCCCGACCTTAGGGACGAATGACTAACTCGCGCCCAGGCAAACCCGAGCCCGCACAGTACAGTTGCCGGCACTACCGATGAGCGCCGACGCCCAAACGATCCTCGGACATCTGCACATCGTCGCGGCCGAGCGCGAACGCCGTGCTGCTTGTGCGGAACTCTCGCAGCGCGTCGTGGCGCTCAAGGCCTACCAGCAGCGGCGATTCGCGCACACCTACTCCGATTTGCTCGCGAGCGCGCGATACGCGGCTGCGGCGCGCTTCTTTCTCGACGAGTTGTACGGGCCGCGCGACTACAGCCAGCGCGACGCCCAGTTCGCGCGTGTGGTTCCCGCGCTGGTGCGCCTGTTCCCGCAGGAAATCGTCGACACCGTCGCGACTCTGGGCGAGCTGCATGCGCTGTCGGAGACGCTGGACAGCATCGCGGCGTCGATGCTGCTCACTCCGGAGGTCGATGCGGTGGCTTACGTACACGCCTGGCAGGCCACCGGCCATGTCGACGACCGCGAACGCCAGATCGCGCTGACGCTGGCGGTGGGCGAATCGCTGGATCAACTCGTGCGCAATCCGCTGTTGCGCCATTCGCTGCGCATGATGCGCGCCCCGGCACGCGCTGCGGGCCTGGCGGAGCTTCAGCGCTTTCTCGAAAGCGGCTTCGACACCTTCAAGGCGATGAAGGGGGCGCGTGAATTTCTCGCGACGGTGGGCACTCGAGAACGCGCGCTGGCGCGCGCCCTGTTCAGTGCGGCGCTCGATGGCGAGGGACGCCTAGGCGACACCGCGTTAGGACAATTACCGTAGCCGTGAAAGCCAGCTGGACGCGACCATGCACCCAATGCCAAACGAAGGAGCCGCTGTGCTGCAAGCCGTGTCGAAACCGTGGTTGAAGAGTTATCCGCCGGGAGTGTCTGCCGAGATCGATCCAAGCATCTACAGCTCGCTCGTGGAGTTGCTCGAGGAGGCGTTCCGCAAGTATGCCTCCCGCGATGCTGCGGTGTGCATGGACACGCGTGTGAGCTTCCGGGACATCGATCAATTGTCGGCAGCGCTCGGCGCTTGGCTGCAGGCCAAGGGCCTGTCCAAGGGCGCTCGGGTGGCACTGATGATGCCCAACTTGCCGCAGTACATGGTCGCCATTGCCGCCGTTCTACGCGCCGGCTATACGGTGGTCAACGTGAACCCGCTGTACACACCGCGCGAACTCGAGCACCAGCTGACGGATTCGGGCGCTGAAGCGATCATCGTGCTGGAGAACTTCGCGAAGACGCTCGAAGAGGTGATCGACAAGACGCCGGTCCGTCACGTCGTGCTCGCGGCGATGGGGGACATGCTCGGCTTCTGGAAAGGGATGCTCGTCAACTTCGCGGTGCGGCACGTGCGCAAAATGGTACCGGCCTTCGAGCTGCCGCTGAGCGGTGGCCGATCGGTGACGCGCTTCAACATGGCGGTCGCCGAAGGGACGCGCATGAGCCTGCGGCGGGTATCCCTCGGGCCGGATGATGTGGCCTTCCTGCAATACACCGGAGGCACGACGGGCGTGTCCAAGGGAGCCACGCTGCTGCATCGCAATGTGGTGGCGAACATCCTCCAGGCAGAGGAGTGGTTCAAGCCGATGCTGGCGCGCCTGGGCGACAAGCAGATCGTCACGGTCTGTGCGCTTCCGCTGTACCACATCTTCGCGCTGACGGCGTGCTATCTCTTCGGCGCACGCCGCGGGATGATGAACATCCTGGTTCCGAATCCGCGCGACATCCCGGGACTGATCAAGACACTGCAAAGCCAACGCATTCACATGTTCCCGGCCGTCAATACGCTGTTCAATGCGCTGGCGAACGAGCCCGACTTCAAGCGACTCGACTTCTCGGAACTGGTGATCTCGAATGGCGGCGGCATGGCGGTGCAACAGGCAACGGCCGAGAAGTGGCTCAAGATCACTGGCTGCCCGGTGATCGAGGGATATGGGTTGTCGGAGACGTCGCCGATCGCCACCATCAACCGGCCCGACCTGACCGAATTCACCGGGACCATCGGCCTGCCGGTGCCGTCCACCGATCTCAGCATTCGCGACGACGACGGACGCGAGGTGTCGATGGGTGAGCGAGGCGAGATCTGCATCCGTGGACCGCAGGTGATGGCAGGCTATTGGAATCGCCCGGACGAGACCGCCAAGGTGATGACTTCCGACGGGTTCTTCAAGTCGGGTGACGTTGGGGTGATGGACGAAGGCGGCTACTTCCGAATCGTCGATCGCAAGAAGGACATGATTCTGGTGTCCGGCTTCAACGTCTACCCCAACGAACTGGAGCAGGTGGTCAATCTACACCCCGGTGTGCTGGAGTGTGCGGCGGTCGGCATACCAGACGCCAAGTCGGGCGAGGCGGTGAAGCTCTTCGTCGTCCGGAAGGATCCGACCTTGTCGGAGGAAGATCTGGCGGGATACTGCCGCGAGAACTTCACCGCGTACAAGCGGCCGAAGTACATCGAGTTTCGCGATGAGCTGCCGAAGTCGAACGTCGGCAAGATACTTCGCCGCGAACTCCGCAGCTGAGACTTGTGGTGCACGAGCTTGCGCGCGCAGGCATCACAGTTTTCGAGCGCGGGTGGCTGTCGTCGAACAATGTCTTGTTGCACGGCGACGGACATGAGGGCGCCGTGGTCGTCGACACGGGCTACTGGATTCACGGCGGACAGACGGTGGCGCTTCTACACGATGCGCTCCAAGGTGCGCCGTTGACCCGGATTCTCAACACGCATTTGCATTCGGATCACTGCGGTGGCAATGCGGCTGTACAGGCGGCCTTCTCGTGTGCGATCGACATCCCGGCTGGCGAAGCGGCTGCGGTCGATCCGTGGGACGAAGACAAGCTGACTTACCGCGCCACCGGACAGCACTGCCCCAAGTTCGGTCGCAATGAATTGTTGGTGGCGCCCGGCGAAGTACTTGCTGGACGATGGGCGTGGCAATTGATTGCGTCGCCCGGCCACGACCCCATGTCAGTGGCGCTGTATCAGCCCGAACTCAAGGTCCTGATTTCGGCGGATGCGTTGTGGGAAAACGGGTTCGGCGTCGTATTCCCCGAGTTGGAAGGGGAGGCCGCGTTCGAGACGGTGGGCAAAACGCTCGATGAGTTTTCGGCCCTGCGCGTGCGCTGGGTAATTCCGGGCCATGGCGCGCCGTTCGGCGACATGCAGGCAGCAATCGGGCGAGCAAGGCAACGGCTTGACGGCTTCGCACGAGACCCTCGCAAACACGCACTGCATGCCGCCAAGGTTCTCATCAAATTTCGATTGCTCGAGACGCAGGCCGAAACGTGGTCTGGATTTCTGTCTTGGGTGGCCGGCACCCGCTATTTCGAGATGGTGCGTTCGCGCTATTTCGCTGCTGTGGACGCCTCGCAATGGCTGGGGACAATCGTAGAGGACATGCGACTCCGCGGTGCTTTACGGATTCACGGGGGAACCATTTTGAACGCACAGTAGGTGGGCCGATTCTCGATACGGAAAGAAAAAAGCCCCCGTCCAAAGACGAGGGCTTTCTCATTAATAGCCTGACGATGTCCTACTTTCACACGGGAATCCGCACTATCATCGGCGCTGAGGCGTTTCACTGTCCTGTTCGGGATGGGAAGGAGTGGGACCACCTCGCTATGGTCATCAGGCTTAACCGGTCACCTATCTGCCCGAGGCAGATAGGTCAATTCGTAGAGTCTGCCGGTGGAGTGCTTTCGAGCAAATCACCGATGAATCAGCTTTTGATTGCGCACAGCTTCAATTGAAGACTGCGTAACTTGATCGCTCAAACACTCTGACTGTCGTCAAAGTTATAGGGTCAAGCCTCACGAGCAATTAGTACTGGTTAGCTTAACGCATTACTGCGCTTCCACACCCAGCCTATCAACGTCCTGGTCTCGAACGACTCTTCAGGGGGCTCAAGGCCCCGGCAAGACTAATCTTGAGACGAGTTTCCCGCTTAGATGCTTTCAGCGGTTATCTCTTCCGCACATAGCTACTCGGCAATGCCACTGGCGTGACAACCGATACACCAGAGGTGCGTCCACTCCGGTCCTCTCGTACTAGGAGCAGGCTCTCTCAATCTTGCAGCGCCCACGGAAGATAGGGACCAAACTGTCTCACGACGTTTTAAACCCAGCTCACGTACCTCTTTAAATGGCGAACAGCCATACCCTTGGGACCGGCTACAGCCCCAGGATGAGATGAGCCGACATCGAGGTGCCAAACACCGCCGTCGATA
>CAJPFZ010000337.1 GCA_905339355.1 Burkholderiaceae bacterium | reverse complement strand
CCCAGGGCGGCCAAGGACATCTGGAACACGCTGGCCAAGGCGGGCGTGCCCCGCTACGCCGAACTCGTTCTCGTCGGCGATTCGCTGGGCGAAGCCGCGGTGAACTACGTCATCTTCAGGCTGATGGGTTTCCGCGACGTGAAGGTCTTGGCCCCGTAGCCCAAAGCCTGGTCGCCGCATAACGCGTTCATAACGCCGCGCCTGCCACATTGGCGGCGCGATCGGCGCGCGGGCAGCGTTCATGCCGCGGTCGGCCGCATCCAATGTTCATCAGGAGACCCACATGACTCGCATCACATCCCGCCTCGGCGGCGTGGCCGCTCTGGCCTTGGCCGCGGCCGCGGTCGTGGCGCCGGCCCGCGCCGACATCTTGCTGAAGACGGACGCCACCTGGAAGGTGACTCCCACCGCACCAGCGGCCGGCTGGAACGACGCAGTTGGCTTCGACACCACGTCATGGCAGTCGGCCACGGTGCTCTACGAGGTGGCCGACTATCTGGGGCCGGCCTACACCGCGCAGGCGATCTGGAGTTCCGGCGGCCAGTTCTCGTCCAGCGAGACGGCGCTCTGGGCACGCCAGACATGGAACCTCGCCGCGCTGCCGATCAGTGCCACGCTGCTGGGGGGCTTTGACGACGACGTCGATCTGTGGATCAACGGGTCCCTGGTCATCAGCGACCACAACGGCGTTGCCAACAACGTCGGCGTGGCCGACCTGCTGCCCTACCTGCAGCTGGGTGACAACCTGATCGCATTTGCCGCCACCGACAACTACCCGGTCTACGGCTACAACCACGCCGCCTGGCTGCAGATCGACGGCCAGCACGCCGCGGCCGTGCCCGAACCCGAAACGCTGGCGCTGATGCTGGCCGGATTGGCCGCCACCGCCGCCGTGGCGCGCCGCCGCAAGCCGCCACGCTGAGCCCTTCGTCGTCTGCGGCTCCAGGGCGGTTCGGGCATGCCCCTTGCCATTGAAAACTCATCGGCACGTCGCCGGCGGCATCAGCGGCCGGCACTGAGGGTGTCGATGATTCATCAACCGTCACAGGAGAACTTCGACATGAGCATCATCCGCACGAGCCTCGTTGCCGCCGCTTCCGCCCTCGCCCTGGCCGCCACGGCCCAGGCACAGACAACGAGCTCCAGCAGCAGCACGACGACCACCGAGACAAAGTCCGAAATGGACCGCGGTGTGCCGGGCGTGGACGTCGACGTCGGCCGCAATGCCCAGGGTGCGATCGACATCAAGCGCGAGAACAGCGAAACGGCGCGTGGCGTGCCTGGCGTGGACGTGGATGCCGGCCGCAATGCTCAGGGCGCGGTGGACGTGGACGTCGACCGCGGTGCGCGTGCACCGCGCGCCGACCGCAACTGACGTTCGGCGATACGTTCCGGAATGCCGGGTGCCCCGTGCGCGACATGCGCGGGGCGGCCCGGCGTGTTTTCGGTGGGGGACGCAGCGCCGGCGGAGAACCGCCGTGCGCCGTCACCCGAACAGCGCACCGAGCGCGCGCTGCACTGAGCCGGGCGCAGTGACCTCCATGAACACCAGGCCCGCCACGGCCCCCGCCACATGGGCATCGTGGTTCACGCGGCCGAGCCTGCTGCGCCCGGCCAACACGCTGAAGGCGAGATAGCCCAGCGCGAACCAGGGCGCGGGGATTGGCACCGGGATCGGCAGGATGAAGATCGACGCCGTCGGGAAGACGACGATCGAGGCGAACAGCACGGCGAGGATGGCGCCCGAGGCGCCGAGGCTCGCGTAGCCGGGCTGGTTGCGGTGGATGGCCCAGGTGGCAAGGCTGCTCGCCAGCAGGCCGGCGACGTACAACACGACGAAACGCGGCGTGCCGATCGCGCGTTCGAGCCCGAAGCCGAAGGCCCAGAACGTGAAGCCGTTGAAGGCAAGGTGCGCCAGATCGGCATGCACGAAGCCGCTGGTCACGAGCGTCGCGTATTCGCCGCGGCGCACGAGGCCGTGCGGGCGCAGCAGATTGCGCTCGATCAGCGCGGGCGTCCGGTAGAGCCCGAGCAGGCCGACAACGAGGATGGTGGCGAGCAGCAAGGCCGCGGCCGGCGCGCCGGAAGCGAGGCGAATCAGGGTGTCCATCGGCCGACTCTACAAGCCGTGCAAGGGTGAGACGCCTCGCCGGCGGCAGCGATCTTCGACCTGGAATGGGCCTAAGTTCGGTCTTGTCAGGCCGAAGTCGGCCTCCTAGCATCCGTTTCCCAAAGCCCGGCGGCTCTTCGACCGGGGCGGCCCCAGGAGACACATGTTGCGCTGGAAAGACCTGTCCCAGAACGAGGTGACCCTGCTGGACCACGTGTTCTGGTCGAGCAGCATCTCGCGCGAGGCGTTGGCCACCGGCTCGGCATTTTCCAAGAGCCGGGCCAATGCGGCGGTGGCCGGCATGCTCGAACAAGGCGTGCTCGAAGCGACCGGCGAGCAGGTGCCCACGGGCGGGCGGCGTGCCGAGACGCTGCGCCTGAGCCGCAGCCTGGGCGTGCTGCTCGGCGTGGCGCTGGGCGCAACCGGCCTCGAGGTTGGCGTGATGTCGCCCGATCTCCAGCTGCTGGCCCACCACAGCGAGCCGGCCGACGTGCGCGATGGGCCGGCGATCGTGCTGTCGCGCATCCGCACGCTGATGCGCGAGCTGCTGAAGCAATGCGGCGCCAAGGCGCGCGACGTGATCGCGATCGGCATCGGCGTGCCGGGGCCGGTGGACTTCGAACTCGGCCAGCTCGTCAACCCGCCGCTGATGCCCGAGTGGGATGCGTACTCGATCCGCGACGACCTGCGTGCCGACTACGCCGCACCGGTGTTCGTGGACAACGACGTGAACGTGATGGCGCTCGGCGAGCTGTGGCGCATGCAGCGCGGTCTGCAGAACTTCCTCGTCGTCAAGGTCGGCACCGGCATCGGCTGCGGCATCGTGTGCCACGGGCAGGTGTACCGCGGCGCCAATGGCTCGGCCGGCGACGTGGGCCACATCTGCGTCGACCCGAATGGGCCGCGTTGCCACTGCGGCAATCTCGGCTGCGTGGAAACGATGGCGGCCGGGCCCGCCATCGCACGCGCCGCCACCGAAGCGGCGACCGGCGGGCAGAGCACGCTGCTTGCGCAGATGCTGGCCGAGCGCGGCGCGCTCAAGCTGCAGGACGTGGCCCAGGCGAGCCGTGCCGGCGACGTGTCGGCCAACGCCATCGTGCAGCGCTCGGGCGCGCTGATCGGGCAGATGCTCGCGTCGGTGGTCAACTTCTACAACCCGTCGCATGTGTTCATCGGCGGGGGCATCCAGAAGATTGGGCCGCTGTTCCTGGCGGCGGTGCGGCAAAGCGTCTACCACCGCTCGCTGGCGCTGTCGACGCGGCATCTGGAGATCCAGTACACGCCGCTCGGCGAACGCGCCGGGATGATCGGCGCCGGGGTGCTGGCGATGCAGGAGAGTCTGAAGCTGCGCGAGGTGGTGCGATGAGCCCGCCGCCGGGCCGCCCCAAGGCGGGCGAAGTCCCATCGGGGGACCGGCCGCGTATTCCGCGGACGAGGGGCTGACATGACCGTCGCCTTGTCCTTCCACGACGTGCGAAAGAGCTTCGGCCCGGTGCAGGTGCTGCACGGCGTGAGCTTCGCGCTGCAGCCCGGCCGCATCGTCGGCCTGCTCGGCGAGAACGGTGCGGGCAAGTCGACGCTGATGAAGATCGCCTCCGGCTACGAAGCGCCCAGCGGCGGCGAACTCCACATCGACGGGCGGCCAGTGCACTTCGGCGGCTCGCGCTCGGCCGAGGCCGAAGGCATCGTGCTGATCCACCAGGAGTTCAACCTCGCCGACGACCTGACGGTGGCGCAGAACATCTTCCTCGGCCACGAGAAGAAGCGCGGCTGGCTGCTCGACGACGCCGCGATGCGCGAGGGCGCGGCGCAGGTGCTGCGACAGGTCGGCCTCGCCGTCGACCCCGACACCAAGGTGCGCCAGCTGATCGTCGCCGAGAAGCAGCTGGTCGAGATCGCGAAGGCGCTTTCGCGCAAGGCGCGGCTCCTGATCATGGACGAGCCGACCGCCACGCTGACCCCCGGCGAGACCGAGCGGCTGTTCCAGCTGATGTCGCAGCTGAGGGCCGACGGCGTGACGATCGTCTACATCTCGCACAAGCTCGACGAGGTGGAGCGCATCACCGACGAGGTGATCGTCATGCGCGATGGCCGCTTCGTCGCACGCGAGGCGACCGCGCGCCTGTCGCGCCAGCAGATGGCCAACCTGATGGTGGGCCGGGAGCTGTCGGACCTGTTCCCGCCCAAGCAGCCGGTGTCCGGCGACGCCGCCGCGCCGCTGCTGAAGGTGCAGCGCCTGAGCGTGCCCGGCTGGGCAGACGACGTGAGCTTCGAGGTGCGCCCCGGCGAGATCCTCGGCTTCGCCGGCCTCGTCGGCGCCGGGCGCACCGAGCTGTTCGAAGGGCTGCTGGGCCTGCGCCCGCACCACGCCGAACGCATCGAGATCGGCGGTCGCAGCGTGCGCCTGCGCAGCCCGCGCGACGCGGCCGACCACGGCCTCACCTACCTCAGCGAAGACCGCAAGGGCAAGGGCCTGCACGTGTCCTTCGGCATGACCGAGAACCTCACGCTGATGGACCTGCAGCGCTATGCCACGCCGTGGCTGCGCCGCGGCGACGAGCAGGCCGCGCTGAAGGCGGCGGTGGCCGAGTTCGGCATACGCGCCGGCTCGCTGTCGCTGCGCGCCTCGTCGCTGTCGGGCGGCAACCAGCAGAAGCTCGCGCTCGCCAAGGTGCTGCAGCCGAAGCCGAGCGTCGTGGTGCTCGACGAGCCGACCCGCGGCGTCGACGTGGGCGCCAAGCGCGACATCTATTTCCTGATCCGCAAGCTCGCGGCCGAGGGCCGCGGCGTGATCGTCATCTCGTCGGAGCTGATGGAGCTGATCGGCCTGTGCCACCGCGTCGCGGTGATGCGCGCCGGCCGGCTGCAGGCCACGCTGTCCGCCGAGCACCTGAGCGAAGAGGAGCTGATCGCCCATGCCACCGGCACGCACTGACACCCCGGCGCGCGCGCCGAACGCCGGCTGGGCCGGCCGCAGCTGGGACCGCCTGCACGGCTTCGGCCCGGTGGTCGGCCTGGTGCTGCTGTGCATCGCCGGCACGCTGCTCAACAGCGAGTTCGCGACGCTCGACAACGCGATGAACGTGCTCACGCGCACGGCCTTCATCGGCATCATCGCGGTGGGCATGTGCTTCGTCATCATTTCGGGCGGCATCGATCTCTCGGTCGGCTCGATGGCGGCGCTGATCGCCGGCTGCATGATCCTGCTGATGAACGCGCTGGCCGGCCAGCAGTGGCCGCCGGTCGCCATCGTCGCGCTGGGCATGGTCTTCGCCCTCGTGCTCGGCGGCGGCTTCGGCCTCGCGCACGGCCTGCTGATCAGCCGCGGGCGCATCGAGCCGTTCATCGTGACGCTGGGCACGCTGGGCCTCTTCCGCGCCTTCCTGACGTGGTTCGCCGACGGCGGCGCGATCACGCTCGACAACGCGCTGGCCGATGCCTACAGCCCCGTGTACTACGCGAGCCTGCTGGGCGTGCCCGTGCCGGTGTGGGTGTTCGCGCTGGTCGCGCTGGCCGGCGGGCTGATCCTCAACCGCACCGCCTTCGGCCGCTACGTGCAGGCGATCGGCTCCAACGAGCAGGTGGCGCGCTACGCCGCGGTCAACGTCGACCGCATCAAGGTCTGGACCTACGTGCTGCTCGGCGTGTGCGTGGGCATGGCGACGCTGCTCTACGTGCCGCGCCTCGGCTCGGCATCGCCGACCACCGGGCTGCTGTGGGAGCTGGAGGCGATCGCCGCGGTGATCGTCGGCGGCACCGCCTTGCGCGGCGGCGCGGGCAGCGTGGCCGGCACGGTCATCGGCGCGGTGCTGCTCTCGGTGATCAGCAACATCCTGAACCTCACCAACATCATCAGCGTGTACCTCAATGCGGCGGTGCAAGGCGCCGTGATCATCGTCGTGGCGTTCACGCAGAGGCGGCGGTGATGCAAACGTTCCCCCAACCCACGGAGACAAGCAGATGAACATTCGATCCACCTTGATCGCCCTCGCCGTTTCGCTCGGCGCCGCCGGCGCCCACGCGCAGGCGAACAACGTCAACCTCGGCGTCGCCATCCCCGCGGCCACGCACAGCTTCACCGCCGGCATCGTGTTCTGGGCCAACCAGGCGAAGAAGGACCTGGAGAAGGCGCACCCCGGCCTGAAGGTCACGGTCAAGACCGCGAGCGGCGCCCCCGAGCAGGCGAACCAGCTGCAGGACCTCGTGACCGCCACCAAGATCAACACGCTGGTCATCTTCCCGTTCGAATCGGCGGCGCTGACCAAGCCGGTGGCGCAGGTCAAGGCCAAGGGGGTCTACGTGACGGTGGTCGACCGCGGACTCACCGACGAGAGCGCGCAGGACGCCTACGTCTCCGGCGACAACACCGCCTTCGGCCGCATTCCCGCCGAATACCTCGCGAAGGCGCTCAACGGCAAGGGCAACGTCGTCGCGCTGCGCGGCATCCCCACGACGATCGACAACGAACGCATGGATGCGTTCACGGCGGTGATGAAGAACCACCCCGACATCAAGATCCTCGACGCCAAGCACGGCAACTGGAACCGCGACGACGCCTTCAAGGTGATGCAGGACTACCTGACGCGCTTCAAGCAGATCGACGCGGTGTGGGCGGCCGACGACGACATGGCGGTCGGCGTGCTGAAGGCGATCGAGCAGGCCAAGCGCCGCGACATCAAGGTCGTGTTCGGCGGCGCCGGCATGAAGAGCATGATCAAGACGCTGATGGACGGCAAGAACCCGCTGATCCAGGCCAATGTCTCGTACTCGCCGAAGTTCATCTACGACGCGATCAAGCTCACCGCCGAGGCGCGGATCAAGGGCGAGAAGCTACCGCCCAAGACCATCATCCCGTCGGTGCTGATCACCAAGGAAAACGCGAAGGACTTCTACTTCCCGGACTCACCGTTCTGAACGAGGGAGCGCGCCATGGCACGACCCGTCACCCTCTTCACCGGCCAGTGGGCCGACCTGCCCCTGGCCGAGCTGGCGCCGCTGGCCAGGCGCATGGGCTACGACGGCCTGGAACTCGCCTGCTGGGGCGATCACTTCAACGTGCAGCAGGCGCTCGCGTCGCCGGACTACGCGCGGCGGCAGCGCGAGCTGCTCGCCGACCACGGCCTGCAGTGCTTCGCTATCGGCAACCACCTGACCGGCCAGGCGGTGTGCGACCGCATCGACGAGCGCCACCAGGCCATCCTGCCGGCGCATGTATGGGGCGACGGCGACCCCGAAGGCGTGCGCCGGCGCGCCGCCCAGGAGATGAAGGACACGGCGCGCGCCGCCGCGCGCTTCGGCGTGAAGACCGTCACCGGCTTCACCGGCTCGTCGATCTGGCATGCGGTGTATGCGTTCCCGCCGACGTCGCAGGACTACATCGAGCGCGGCTTCCAGGACTTCGCAACGCGCTGGATGCCGATCCTCGACGAGTTCGAGGCGAGCGGGGTGAACTTCGCGCTCGAGGTGCACCCGAGCGAGATCGCCTTCGACATCGCATCGGCGCAGCGCGCGCTCGACGCGGTGAACGGCCACCGCCACTTCGGCTTCAACTTCGACCCGAGCCATCTGGGCTACCAGGGCGTCGACTACATCCGGTTCATCCGGACCTTCGGCCAACGCATCTTCAACGCCCAC
>CAJPFZ010000336.1 GCA_905339355.1 Burkholderiaceae bacterium | reverse complement strand
ACCGGCGTCGGCCCGCCCGGCTGGTGGCACATCGCACAGTTGGTGTGAAGGTAGGCACGCGCTCTCGTGGCGAGCGCCTCGTTGCCGAAGGGATCGGCCAGCCTGGGCAGCGCCGAGGGGTCGCTCACCTGCGGGGTCAGCATGCCCACCGGGGTCGAACTGAGCGTCGTCAGCTGGTGGGCGTTGATCCCCGTCTGCGCATAGGTCGTGTGGCGATTCATCTGCTGCGTTTCAAGTCCGAGGCTGAACCCCGACGCCACGGTGTGGCACTGCAGGCATTGCGAGCGGCTCGGATAGGCCCAGGTCTGCCCGGCGATGGCCTTGTCCTTGCCGGCCGCACCCACCAGCGTGGCGTCGGTCTGGGCGTCGTTCCATTCGTAGGTGTAGCCAGCCCAGTCGCCGTTGGACTGGCGCATCAGCAATCGCGTCTCGATCAGCGTGCCGCCCAGGCGGAAGTTCTTCATCAGCACGCCGCGCGGTGCCATGGTCCAGTCGCCGCCCGACGCCGCCGAGAACGCGGCCGGCGCCGCGGGCAAGGCGAAGAAGCGCTCCTTGGCCGCACCGTCGGACCAGAACGGCGCGTTGATGTCGTAGTTGACCAGCCCCGGCGCCGGCTGCCTCGGGTCGCTCGCACTGACGCAGCCGGTGGCCGACAGCAGGTTGGGCACCACCGGCGCGCTTGGGCTGCCGCTCGAGAAGATCAGCTGGCGGATGCGCCCGCCGCTGTAGTCGAGCGCGAACAGCTCGCCGTCGATCGCCTGGCCGAACGAGGCCACCATGATCGAGCTGGCCGAGAAGGGTGCGATCAGCGTTCGCGCGGTGTAGCTGCCGGGGGTGCTGCCGGCGATGACGGCGCCGAACATGCGGCTGCCGAAGTCGCCGTAGACGTATTGGCCCAGCATGTCGGTGGTCTGCGTGCCGCGGTAGACGTAGCCGCCGGTGATCGATTGGCCGTCGCCGCGAGCGACCGAATGCACGGGGTCGGTGAGGCCGGCCTTGTTGCACCCTGCAGTGACGCACGACGGGCCCTCGGTGATGGGCCAGCCGTAGTTGGCGTTGCGCGTGACGATGTTGACTTCTTCGTAGCTGCCCCAGCCCACGTCGCCCACCCACAGGCGCCCGGAGATGCGGTCGAAGCTCCAGCGCCAGGGGTTGCGCAGGCCGCGCGCCCACACTTCGGCGCAGGCCGACGCGCCGCGCCCGGTGGCGTTGCACAGCGGCCCGCCCGCGTTGGGGTTGTCCGCGGGGATCGAATAGGGCACAGCCCCGGTCGCAACCGCCGGGTTGATGCGGATGATCTTGCCGAACAGGAACTTGTCGTCCTGCGCCTGCGGGTTTGGGTCGCCTCCCCCGTCACCGAAGCCGGCGTACAGATAGCCGTCGGGCCCGAAGGCGATGTTGCCTCCGTTGTGGTTGGTCTCGAGCTTGTCCAGCGTGATGAGCTTGACCTCGGTGCTGCGGTCCACCGAGGTCAAGGCGTCGTTGGCGCTGAAGCGCGAGATGGTCGAGCGCAGCCGGTAGCCCGAGTTCGGCGCGCCGCTGTAGAACAGGTAGACGAAGCGGTTCTTGCCCGCTCCGCTGCCGAAGTTCGGATCGAACGCCATGCCCAGCAGGCCGGCCTCTTCTTCGGGGCTGTTGGCCAGCAGCGTGGAGATGTCCAGGAACACCGACGAGGACGCCACCGCACCGCTGTTGGCGAACACGCGCACCACGCCGCCCTTCTCGACCACGAACCAGCGGCTGCCGTCGTTGGGCGCTTGCAGCATCGCCACGGGCTTGTTGAACGCCGGCAGCGAGGCGAACACCGCTTGCAGCGTCAGGCTCGCCGTGCTCGTCGCCGGTGGGTCGAACGCAAAACACGTCGTGTTGCTCGGCCGGCTCGTCAGGCCCACCGTGGTG
>CAJPFZ010000335.1 GCA_905339355.1 Burkholderiaceae bacterium | reverse complement strand
CCCGCGGGTGCGCTCGGTTGTCAAGCACCGTGGCATGACGAATACTCGCCACCTGATGTCTGCCAGCGACAGCCTTCTCACCCAGCGCCTCGCCCACGTCGAGCGCCTGGTCGATGTGATCGACCTGCCCATCGGCCGCTGGGATGAGTCGAGCCGCCTCGTGTTCTGCAACGAGCCCTACCTGGGCTGGGCCGAGCGGCCGCGCGAAGAACTGATCGGCCGCACGCTCGAGGACATCTTCGGCGCAGACGCCTGGCGGCTTGCCGAGCCGGCGTTTCGCGATGCGTTCGAAGGCCGCACGGTTCACTACGAACGCCGGCTGACTCACGGCCACAAGGCGTCGCGCTGGGCGCGTGTGCAGGTCTTCCCCGACATCGACCCGCACGGCAAGGTCGAGGCGGTGTTCACCATCGCCTTCGACATCCACGAAGACGTGCTCGCGCGAGAGGCGCTCGAGGCCGCGCGCGAGCGCCTGGATCGCTTCACCGAGAACATCCCCTACCCGCTGACCTATGTCGATCGCGGCTTCGTGCTGCGCTTCGTCAACAAGGCGTATTGCGAGGCCACCGGCCACCCGCCCGAGCAGCTGCTGGGCCGCCACATCGGCGATGTGCGCGGGGGCAAGCGCTGGGCCGAACACCAGCCCTTCTTCGAGCGCGCGCTGAAGGGCCAGACGGTGCAGTACACCCGGCTCGTCGACCGACTGCCGCAGGGGCCGCGCTGGCTGCGCACCAGCTACGTGCCTGATTTCGATGCGCGGCGGCATGTGCGCGGCCTGTACACCGTGACCATCGACGTGCATGAGCTGACGATGGCGCAGGAGAAGCTCAAGCGCAGCGTCGAGCGCGACGCGCTCACCGACGTGCTGAGCCGGCGCACGATGATGGACCGCATCGAGGCGGCCATGCTCGAAGCCACGCATTCGCCGGTGGCGCTGTTCTTCGTCGACCTCGACGGCTTCAAGGCCGTCAACGACCGGTTCGGCCACCGCGAAGGCGACAAGCTGCTGATCGACGTCGGCGCGGCGCTGCAGGCGGCCGTGCGCGCCGAAGATGCCGTTGGCCGTTTCGGTGGCGACGAGTTCCTCGTGCTCGCCTCCGTGCGCGACGCGGCCGGCGCACAGGCGCTGGCCCAGCACATGCTCAACGCGGTGCGCGGCGTCACGCTGCCGCTCGGGTTGTCGCCGACGGTCAGCGCGAGCATCGGCTATGCGTTGGCGCCCGCCGACGCGCAGCATCCGATGAAGCTGCTGCAGCTTGCCGACGACGCGATGTACAGCGCCAAGCATCTGGGCAAGGACCGGGTGATGCACTGTGCAGGCGTTCCGGTCACGGCGGGCGAGGCCGGCTGAACCTGAGCGTGCCGATGGGCGGCGCGCTCAGCGCCGCTCGCTCGTGCGTGCGGCGTGCGGCATGCGAGTTGCTGCGCCCCTCCCGTGCGACTCCGTTCTCGTGCCCTCTGCCTCATGGCCACGCTGTGGCTGGGGCTGGGCATCGCCCGCGCGGCCGAGCAGCCTTTGCCGAGCGGCGTGGCCGCCGCGCTGCGCGGCTCGGGGCTGCCGCTCAAGAGCTTCGGTTTCCATGTGCAGCCCGTGGAAGGCGACGCAGCCGCGGCGCTGGCCTCGCTGAACTCCGAACAACCCTTCCTGCTCGCATCCACCGCCAAACTGGTGACATCGCTCGCCGCGCTGGAGCTGCTGGGCCCCGCCCACCGCTGGCGCACCGAGGCTTTCGCGACCGGGCCTGTCGTCAACGGGCGGCTGGCCGGCAACCTCGTCATCGTCGGCGGCGCGGCGGGTCTGACGCCGGCCGAACTCGGCCGCTGGTTCCGGCAAATGCGTGCAGAAGGTCTTACCGAGATCTCGGGACATATCGTCCTGGAGCGGGTCTCGCTGCTGCATGAGCTTCACCCGGCCCAGGCCGCGACGACACGCGCCGAGCGCGCGCCGGCCGAGTTCGTGGATTCGGCCGACTACAACAAGCGCGCCATCGTCGTGACGGCCGCCCCGACGCGCGGCGCGCGCGCCACCGTGCGGCTCACGCCGCATCCTGCGGGCGTGACGGTGGTCAACGAGGTGACGATGGGCGGCGGCTGTGCCGCCTGGGCGCGCTGGCGCAGCGACGCGCCGTCCACACGCGGCGGCGCACTGCCGCCGCAGCTGTGGGTCAGCGGCCGCTGGGATACGAGCTGCGGCCGGCGCCAGATCGCCTTCGTGCGGCTGCCGGCTTCGGCCACGTTGGCGGCGGCGCAGCCCGCGCCACCCGTCACGCTGTCGTCGCCGCGCCTCGTCGCGACGCTGTGGGCGCAGACCGGCGGCACGCTGCGCGGCAAGGTCATCGAGACACAGCACCGGCGCGCGCGCCTCGGCGAGATCGACGCCGAAGAGCCGTGGGTCAGCGAGGCCTCCACGGCGCTGCCGGAGCTGATTCGCGAGATCAACAAGACCAGCAACAACATCGCTGCGCGCAGCCTGCTGTTGTCGCTCGCATCGGGCCCCTCCAGCAACACGCCGCTGCTGGGCGCGCAGACACGGGTGAACGCATGGCTTCGCACGCAGGGGCTGGCCGATGGCGACATCCGCATCGACGTCGGTTCGGGGCAATCGCGCAACGAACGCGGCAAGCCGCGCGCGATGGTGCAGCTGCTGCTCAACGCCTGGCGCGGGGTGGCGTCGAAGGTGTTCGTCGACTCGCTGCCGATCGCCGGCGTCGACGGCACGCTGGCGCATCGCATGCGCAGCGGCCTGGCTGCCGGCCACGCCCACCTGAAGACTGGCACCCTGCGCGACACCCGGGCGCTGGCCGGCTACGTGCGTGCCAAGAGCGGCAAGGTCTATGCGGTGGCGGCGATCGTCAACCACCCGCTCGCCGCGCGCGCCACGCCCACGCTCGATGCCTTCATCGAATGGGTCGCAAAGAACGGCTGAGCGCGAAGCGCCGCTTCACTCGGCGTCGGGCACCTTGTCGAGTTCGGCCAGCCACACCGTCGCCGAAGAGTCGCTGGGGGCGCGCCAGTCGCCGCGCGGCGACAGCGAACCGCCCGAGCCGACTTTCGGCGAGTTGGGCACACACGAGCGCTTGAACTGGCTGGTGGCGAAGAACCGGTGCAGGAAGATGCGCAGGTTCTTCTTGATGTCCGCAAGCCCGTACTGGTTGCGCGACACGTCGGGGCCGTCGGGCCAGCGCCCCTGGCCGCGGTCATGCCAGGCGTGGTGTGCGAGGAAGGCGATCTTCGACGGCGTGAAGCCGTAGCGCACGACGTGGAAGAGGTTGAAGTCCTGCAGCTCGTAGGGGCCGATGACGGCCTCGGTGCTCTGGCCGGGTTGCTTGTCGTCATTGCCCGGCACGAGCTCCGGGCTGATCTCCGTATCGACGATGTCCATCAGCACCGCGCTGCCCTGCTCGCCCACCTGCTTCGTCTGCGCGACCCAGCGCACCAGGTGCTTGATCAGCGTCTTGGGCACGCTCGCGTTCACGTTGTAGTGCGACATGTGGTCGCCCACGCCGTAGGTGCACCAGCCGAGCGCCAGCTCGCTCAGGTCGCCGGTGCCGACGACGATGCCGCGGTGGAAGTTGGCGAGGCGGAACAGGTG
>CAJPFZ010000334.1 GCA_905339355.1 Burkholderiaceae bacterium | reverse complement strand
CCGGCCGACAGATCGTGGCGAACGGCGCCCGTGTTCAACGTGCCGTGCAGCGCCAGCTCCAGCGCATCGGTGCGACGCCGTTCGTTGTCGCTGCGGAAGTCGTAGAGGTCGAAAGTGCCGTCGGAACAATAGCGGTCGTAGTTGCCCTCGGCGTCGCAGCCGTAGGGAAACGCAATGCGGTCATCCGATTCGAGCCGCTGCGCTGCCGCATGCGCCGTCCAGCGCCACGCATCGGACAAGCGCTGCGTGAAGCGCAGGGACGCCGTGGTGCCTTCGAGCACCACCGGCAACGACCACGGCTGGTTGTTCAGGTTGATTCGGGGGTCGATGCTCCGCGCGTCGGGCACCGCATCGCCGAGCATGCTGAAACCCGGCACGCTCGGCTGGCTGCGCCGGCTGGTTTCGAACTCCGCCTCGAGCAGGCTGTCTGCACCCGATCGCCAGTCGCCCGCGATGGCGAGCAGGTGCCGCTCGCCCTTGGCGTTGCGCACACGCGGGTCCAGCCGTTCTGCTGCGGCGTTGATGCGCAGCCCGAACGCGTTGTCGGTGCCGAAGCGCTGGCCGATGTCGACGGCGCCGAGCACCGAGCCGGCTTCACGCCACGCAAGTTGCGCGTCGCGAACCGGCTCCGCCGCGGGGCGCTTGACGACCATGTTGACCAGGCCGCCCGGCGCGCTGGTGCCGGCCTGCAGCCCGCTCGTGCCTTTCATCACCTCGATGCGCTCCTTGTTGTCGAGCGGGATCGAGGTCTCGGCGTTGATCGGCAGGCCGTCGCGACGGTAGTTGAAGCGGTTGTCGATGACGTAGCCGCGCACCGTCAGGTAGTCCCAATAGCCCTCGGTGTTGTAGGCGTCGCTGACGGCGGGGTCGATGCGCACGATGTCGGCCAGGCGCTGCACGCCGAGTTCGCGCATCTGCTCCCGAGTCACGACACCTGCCTGGAACGGCGACTTCGACAACGCAATGTCGCCCCAGCCGCCGACGCTGACCATGGGGTCGCCGCGGCCAGTGACAGTCACCGGGTCGAGCCGGGTGGCGGTTTGTGCCTGCGCACCCCCGGCGAGCAGCGCAGCGGCCGCGGCGGCGGTGAGTCGAATGAATGCGAATCGGGTTGCCATCGTGGTGTCCACAGGTCGATGGCAGGTCGGCGAACGTGGGCCCGGCACGGCCTGGGCTTCGGCATGCTTCCCTGCGCGAGGATTACCTCAGTCAGGTTCAAAGGGACTTTCTCAGTCGAACGTGAGGCCACGTTCAACACCCCCAGCGAAGAGCCGCGCACGCGGCGCAGCGGAGCGAATTATCGCCGACCGACATGCCAAGGGGCCCGTGCGGCGGGCCCCTTTTGTCATGCGCGCTTGCGGGCGATCAATCGAAGACCGGCGTCTCCACGCCCAGCACCTTGTGCAGCTTGGGGCTCGTGGTCGTGTACTGCAGATGGATGCGCTTGTCCGGAAAGACATACGGCGCCGCCGCGAACGCCGCCAGCGCCGCCTCGTGAAAGCCCGACAGGATCAGCTTCTTCTTGCCTGGGTAGGTGTTCACGTCGCCGACCGCGAAGATGCCCGGCGTGCTGGTCTCGAACTTCTCGGTGTCGACGACGATCTGCTTGCGTTCGAGGTTCAATCCCCACTCGGCGATCGGGCCGAGCTTGGGGCTCAGGCCGAAGAACACCAGCAGCACGTCCAGCGGCACGAGGCGCGTCACGCCGTCGCTGCCGGTCACCTTCACGTTCTTCAGCTTGCCGTCGGCCTCTTCGAAGCCGGTGACCTGGCCGACGATGAACTGCATTTCGTAGGCGTCGCACAGCTCCTTCATCTTCGCCACGCTCGCGGGCGAGGCCTTGAAGCCGTCACGGCGGTGGATCAGGATCACGCTCTCGGCCTTGTTGGGACCGTCCTGCACGAAGTTCAGCGTCCAGTCGAGGGCGGAGTCGCCGCCGCCGACGATGACGAGGTTCTTGCCCGCGAACTGCGCCGGGTTCTTGACGCGGTAGAAGACCTGGCTCTCGTCGAACTTGTCCAGGCCCTCGACCCTCAGCGTGCGCGGCTGGAAGGAGCCGACGCCGCCGGCCACGAAGATGGTGCGAGCCAGGAAGCGCGTGCCCTTGGCGGTTTCGACGTAAAAGCGCCCGTCGTCCTGCTTCTCCACCACGGTGACTTCCTGCCCGAGGTGGAAGGTCGCGCCGAAGGGTTCGATCTGCTTGAGCAGGTTGTCGGTCAGTTCCTTGCCGGTGCACATCGGCACGGCGGGAATGTCGTAGATCGGCTTGTCGGGGTACAGCTCGATGCATTGCCCGCCGGGGTAGGCGAGCGAATCGACGATGTGGGCCTTGATCTCGAGCAGGCCCAGCTCGAACACCTGGAACAGGCCGACGGGGCCGGCGCCCACGATGACGGCATCGGTCTCGATCGGTCCCTCGTGCGAGGCGGCGGTGGTCGCGATGTTCACGTCGGGCTGGGGTTCCATGGGCGCCGGTTTACTTCTTCAGTTCCGGCAGCTTGCCGGTGCGGTCTTTCCATTCGTCTGCATCGGGCAGCGCGGGCTTGCGCTTGGTGATGCTCGGCCACATCTTCGCGAGCTCCGCGTTGAGCGGAATCATGTGCTGCTGGTCGCCGGGCACGTCTTCCTCCGGCATGATCGCGTTGACTGGGCACTCCGGGATGCACACGGCGCAGTCGATGCACTCGTCGGGATCGATGGTCAGGAAATTCGGGCCCTCGCGAAAACAGTCGACGGGACACACGTCCACACAGTCGGTGTACTTGCAGCGGATGCACGATTCGGTGACGACGTGGGTCATGACTTTCGGCTCGGTAAGTGAGGTCGGACAAACGCGCGGCGCGCGCAAACCGGCGATTTTAGGGCTACAGGGTTTCCACTCGGCTCGCGCAGGCGTCTGTCGGCGATAGGGCATTGACCTCGGTCAAGGCGCGCGCACCGGCACCCACCGTCACGATGGTCGGCCGTCCGGCGTGCAACATGGCGGCGCGGGGCAGGGTGGCGATGTTGTGGTCGCTGTGCAGTTGGTCGGGCCAGCCGGCGCGCGAGACCACGCTCACCGGTGTGTCGCTGGGCCAGTGCATCTCGATCAGGCGGCGAGACAGGGCGGCCAGCTGCTTGCCCGCCATGTAGAACACCTCGGTGTCGGCGCTGCCGCTCGTGTGCAGTGCGCCGCTCTTCGTCATCGCGGTGGTGAAGCTGACGCTGCGGCCGCCGCCGCGGCGCGTGAGCGGTCGCTGCGACGCCGCCGCCGCGGCCAGCGCGGCGGTGACACCCGGCACGACTTCGCAGGCAATGCCTGCCGCGGCCAGCGCCTCGAGCTCTTCTTCCAGGCGGCCGAAGATGCTCGGGTCGCCGCCCTTCAGGCGAACGACGAACGCACCCTCGTTGGCGTACTTCACCAGCAGCGCGTTGATCGTCGCCTGGCCGGTGCTGTCGGCAAATCCGCGCTTGCCGACGTGGATCCAGCGCGCGTGCGGTGCGAACTCGCGCAGCGCCGGGTCGGTGAGCGCGTCGAACAACACGACTTCAGCCTGCGCGAGGCCGCGCACGCCGCGCAGCGTGATCAGGTCGGCCGCGCCCGGCCCGGCCCCGATGAAGAGCACGCGTGCGGACATATCGAACTCACGCCGCTGTCACGAGCAGAGCACCGCTCGTGCGGTTGCTCGCCGGGTCGACGATGATCAGCGAACCCCCGACGCGGTTGGACTCGTAGGCCTCCACCGGCAGCGGCTGCTGCGTCTCGACCACCACGTGGCCGATTTCGTTGACGTTGAGCTGGTGCGCCTCTTGCGATGCCAGCGTGTGGATGTCGACCCGGCTTTCGATGCTGGCGATGCGTGCCTGCACCCAGCGGTTGCCGTGGCGCACCCAGTACTTGCGGCCGACGACGGCGGGCTCGGTGTCGAGCCAGGCGAGCGTGGCCGGGAAGCGCTGCGCCTCATGGGTGGCGCTCGGCGTGGCGATCCAGTCGCCGCGCGACACGTCGAGCTGGCGGTCGAGCACGACGCCGGCGGATTGCCCGGCTTCCACCACGTCGACCACCGCGCCCGCCAATCGCACCTCGGCCACCGTCGCATGCTGGCCGCTCGGGAACAGCTGCACCGCGTCGCCGGCCTTGACGCGGCCGTGCGCGATGCGGCCCCACAGCGTGCGCGGCTGGTTGCCGGTGCCTTCGCCTTCGCGGGCGACGTACTGCACGGGGATCAGCAGATCGCCGTCCTTGCGCTCCTGCGTCGGCGGCAGGCTCTCGAGCAATTGCAGCAGCGAGGGGCCCTGGTACCAGTCGGCCCAGGCGCGCAGCTCGCCATGCGCGGCCTGCGGCGGCAGCGTCACGTTGTCGCCGCGCAGCGCGGACACCGGAATGATCTCGGCCACCGTGATGCCGGCCTGCTCGGCGAAACCGAGCAGCGCGTCGCGCACCGTGGCAAAGGCCTCGCCGGGGCGCTCGACGGCGTCAAGCTTGTTGACGGCGAAGACGATGCTCGGCACACGCAGCAGGTGCGCGAGCAGCGCGTGGCGGCGGGTCTGCGGCAGCAGCGCGAGCGGCTTGGCCTGCAGGTCGATCTTGGTGATGTCCACCAGCACCACGGCGGCGTCGCTGCCGGCGGCGGCCGTCACCATGTTGCGCGTGTATTGCTCATGGCCGGGGGCGTCGGCGATGATGAATTTGCGTTGCTTGGTCGCGAAGTAGCGGTAGGCGACGTCGATGGTGATGCCCTGCTCGCGCTCGGCCTCGAGGCCGTCGGTCAGCAGCGACAGGTCGATCGGTGCGCCGGCGGCGCGCTTCTCGAGCGTGTCGAGCTGGTCGGCGAGGATCGCGCGGCTGTCGTACAGCAGGCGGCCGATCAGCGTGCTCTTGCCGTCGTCGACGCTGCCGGCGGTGAGGAAGCGCAAAGCGCGGTGGTCGGCCACCTTCGGCGTTTGGGTCTGGCTCATCAGAAATACCCTTCCTTCTTGCGCCGCTCCATCGAGGCGTCTGACGTGCGGTCGTCCATGCGGGTGGCCCCGCGCTCGCTGATCGTGACCTGCAGCGTCTCGGCGACGATCTCGGTCGCGTTGGCGGCGGGGCTCTCGACCGGGCAGGTGCAGGTCATGTCGCCGACGGTGCGAAAACGCACTTCGGCCGTTTCGATGGTCTCGCCCGATTCGGCCGGCGTCACCGGCGTCACCGGCACCAGCAGGCCCTTGCGGCGGATGACCTCGCGCTGGTGGGCGAAGTACAGCTCCGGCAGCGGGATGTTCTCGCGCGCGATGTACAGCCACACGTCGAGTTCGGTCCAGTTGCTGATCGGGAAGGCGCGCATGTGTTCGCCCGGCTTGATGCGTGTGTTGAACAGCGTCCACAGCTCGGGGCGCTGTTCCTTCGGCTGCCATTGGCCGAAGCTGTCGCGGTGCGAGAAGATGCGCTCCTTGGCGCGCGCCTTTTCCTCGTCGCGGCGCGCGCCGCCCATCAGCACGTCGAAGCGGTGCTCTTCGATCGCCTCCAGCAGCGCCACCGTCTGGTGGCCGTTGCGCGATTCCAGCGGGTGCGACAGGCGGACCGTGCCGCGCTTGATCGAATCGTCGAGGTGGCCGACGACCAGGCGCTCGCCCATCTCGGCGACGCGGCGGTCGCGGAACTCAATCACCTCGGGAAAGTTGTGGCCGGTGTCCACGTGCAGCAGCGGGAAGGGAAGGCGGCCCTTGTACGAGCCGTCGGCCTGCCGGCTCTTGAAGGCTTTCTCGGCCAGACGCAATACGACGCACGAGTCCTTGCCGCCGGAGAACAGCAGCGCGGGGCGCTCGAACGCGGCCACGGTTTCGCGCAGGATGAAGATCGCTTCTTCTTCCAGCCAGTCGAGGTGGGTGTGGTCCAGTGCGGGCAGCAGCTGCTCGATGCTCAACGGGGCGTTCATGCCTTCACTCCAATCATCGACACGGCAGGCTTCTCTTCGTGCACGTGCAGCCCGCATTCTTTCGCCTTCTCGTCTTCCCACCACCAGCGGCCGGCGCGGAAGTCTTCGCCGACGGCGATCGCGCGCGTGCAGGGCGCGCAGCCGATGCTCGGCATGAACTCGTCGTGCAGGGGGTTGTAGGGCACGTCGTTGCTCGCGATGTAGTGCCACACGTCGTTCCAGCTCCAGTCGGCGAGCGGATTGATCTTGGCGCGGCCTTGGTCGTCGGTTTCGCTGAACGACACGACACCACGGTTGTTCGACTGCTCGCGGCGCAGACCCGTCACCCACGCGTCGCGCTTGGCGAGCATGCGCGCGAGCGGCTCGAGCTTTCGGATGCCGCAGCAGGCCTTGCGCAACTCGATGCTCTGGTACATCGCTCGGTCGCCGTTGGTCTTGACGAAGTGCAGCACCGATTCGGCCACCGGCCGGTAGACCTCGACCTGCAGGCCGTAGCGCTCTTCGATGCGCGGGATCAGCGCCGAGGTCTGCGCATGCAGCATGCCGGTCTCCAGCGTGCCGAGCGCGATCGGCAACTGGTGCCGCGCGATCAGGTCGGTGATGACCATGTCTTCGGCACCCAGGCTCGTCGCCTGCACGATGCGCCCGGCATGCTGCTGCGCGGCGGTGCGCAGCACGTCCAGTGCGTGACCCAGGCGATCCTCGAAGCCGGCGCTGGCGCGCGCGTACAAGGCGATCGCGCTCATATCGCCGCCCCTTCGCTGACGAAGTCGGCCACGTTGTTGTGCTGCTCGGCCGGCGGCCGCGCGAACAGCGGCCGCGGGTCGCGCACGTCGCCCTGGTAGTGGCCGGGAAAGAAGCGCAGCGCGCGCTCGGCGGCGTCGAGCGACTGGTCGGCGCGCAGCGTCACCGCATCGAAGCCGGTGCGTTGCAAGAGCGGCATCATGTCGACCAGCACCTCGCCGCTGGCGCGCACCTCGCCGCCGAAGCGGTAGCGGGCGCGCAGCAGGTGAGCCTGGCTGTAGGCGCGGCCGTCGACCCACTTGGGGAAGTGCAGTGCCACGAGCGACAGGCGCGGCAGGTCGTCGGCCAGCTCCTCGATGTCGGCATCGTTGGGGAACAGCACGCCCACCGGCATGCCGGCAGGCCAGGCGCTGCGAACGCCATGCCATTGCGCAAGCGTCAGCAGGCTGTAGGGGGCCGGGGTCAGCGTGACCATCGGGCCGTCTTCGCCGCTGATCGTGTGCCAGCGGTCGCGAGTGGTGTCGATGAACTTCATGCTCTCGTCCTCAGGCGGCTTGCGCGGTGGCGCGGCGCTGCGCGTTGGCGGCGCTCTTGAAGGGGTCGATGCCGACACGCTTGACGGTGTCGATGAAACGTTCGTTGGCGGCGCGCTGGTGGCGGTAGGTGTCGATCACTGCTTCGATCACGTCGGGCACTTCGTCGGCCGCGAACGAGGGGCCGATCACCTTGCCCGCCGCCGATGCATGGCCGCTGATGGCCGAGCCGTCGAGGCCGCCCAGGGTGATCTGGTACCACTCGCTGCCGTCCTTGTCTACGCCGAGCACGCCGATGTGTCCGCTGTGGTGGTGGCCGCAGGAGTTGATGCAGCCGCTGATGTGCAGGTCGATGTCGCCGATGTCGTAGAGCTCGTCGAGGTCGTCGAAGCGCTCGGTGATCGCCGCGGCCACCGGGATCGAGCGGGCGTTGGCCAGCCCGCAGAAGTCGCCGCCGGGGCAGGCGATCATGTCAGTCAGCAAGCCGATGTTCGGCGTGGCGAAGCTCGCGTCGCGGGCGGCTTCCCAGACGGCGAACAGGTCGGCCTCGCGCACCCACGGCAGCACCAGGTTCTGGTCGTGCGAGACACGCAGTTCGCCGCTGCTGTAGCAGTCTGCGAGGTCGGCCGCCAGCTCCATCTGCCGGTCGGTCACGTCGCCGGGTGCCTGGCCGGGGCGCTTGAGCGACAGGGTGACCGCGCGGTAGCCCGCCAGCTGATGCGCGTGCACGTTGCGCTCGACCCAGCGCCTGAACGCGAGCGGCGTGTCGCTCGGCACGTGCAGCTTGCTGCCGGGCCGTGCCGCCACGCCGGCGGGCCGCTGGAAGTGCGCGGCCACGCGGTCGAACTCGGCTTGCGTGATGAGGTGCGCGCTGCCATCGAGGTCGCGCTCGAGGATGCTGCGGAACTCGGCGTTCACCGCGTCGACGAACTTCTGGCCCTCGGCTTTGACGAGGATCTTGATGCGCGCCTTGTACATGTTGTCGCGCCGGCCGTAGCGGTTGTAGACGCGAACGATCGCCTCGATGAAGACGAGGATCTGCTGCCACGGCAGGAACTCGTTGACGACGGTGCCGATCACCGGCGTGCGGCCCATGCCGCCGCCCACGAGGACCTTGAAGCCGATCTCGCCGGCTTCGTTCTTGACGAGCTGCAGGCCGATGTCGTGCCATGCGATGGCCGCGCGGTCTTCCGCCGCGCCGCTGACCGCGATCTTGAACTTGCGCGGCAGGAAGGCGAATTCCGGGTGCAGCGTGCTCCACTGCCGCATGATTTCGCAGTAGGGCCGCGGGTCGACGATCTCGTCGGCCGCGACGCCCGCGAAGCAGTCGCTCGTGATGTTGCGGATGCAATTGCCGCTGGTCTGGATGCCGTGCATGCTGACCGAGGCGAGCAGCTCCATCACGTCGGCCGCCTTCGGCAGCGGGATCCAGTTGTACTGGCAGTTCTGGCGGGTCGTGAAATGCGCGTAGCCGCGGTCGAACTCGCGCGCGATGCGCGCCAGCATGCGCAGCTGCGCCGTGCTCAGCTCGCCATAGGGAACGGCGATGCGTGCCATTGGCGCGTGACGCTGGATGTACCAGCCGTTTTGCAGCCGCAGCGCGCGGAAGTCGTCCTCGCCGAGCGTGCCGGCGAGATGGCGCTGCAGCTGGTCGCGGAATTGCGCTGCGCGCTGGCGCACGAACTGCTTGTCGAAGTCGGTGTATTGATACATCAGGTGATCACCTTGAGTCCGGCCGTCACCAGTGAGACGCACAGCAGCGAGCGAATCAGCCGGTCGGGCAATTGGCGAGTCAGTTGGGCCCCGATCCAGATGCCGGGGATGGAGCCGATCAGCAGCGAGACGAGCAAGACCCAGTCGACGTGGCCGAGCGTCGCATGGCCGATGCCGGCCACCAGCGTGAGCGGCACCGCGTGCGCGATGTCGGTGCCGACGAGGCGGCGCGCGTCGATGCGCGGGTTGAGGATCAGGATCAGCGTCGCGCCGATCGCGCCTGCGCCGATCGAGCTGAGCGAGACCAGCACGCCGAGCACAAAGCCCGACAGCACCGTCAGCGCGGCCTTGCGCTGCTCGGGGATCCAGCGCTCCAGCCGCAGCCCGACGGCGAGCCATATCTGCTTGAAGGCCACCGTCACGGCGGTCAGCAGCAAGGCGATGCCGAGCGAGAAGGTCAGGGCGGCGGCCCAGCCCTTGGTGACGCCGGTGAAATGCATCAGCGCGATCGTCCCGATGGCCGCTGGAATGCTGCCGAGCAACAGCCAGGCGAGGATGCGGTAGTCGACGTGGCCGTGGCGATGGTGCGCCACCGAACCCGAGGTCTTGGTGATGGCGGCGAACCAGAGGTCGGTGCCGATTGCCACGGCCGGGTTCAGCTTGAAGACGGTCAGCAGCAGCGGCGTCATCAGCGAGCCGCCGCCCACGCCGGTCAAACCGACGATGGCGCCGACGCCGAAGCCACTGAGGATCGCGATCAAGTCCATGGACGCTGTCTGGTGCGGCGCACGATGCGCCGTGGGAACTGTGAGTCGCGACTGTAGGGAGGTGCGATATAGACGAGAAGAACAGTTTTCGAGAATGCTTATGCCTCTATGGAATATTTACATGGTCCGGCCGGGAGCGGCCTCCTAGAATTCGGCGGATGTCCTGGCCCTCTTCGCGACTGCTCTGCATCACGCTCGTCTGTGCCGCCTTGGCGGCCTGCCAGACCACCCGGCCAGTCCCGCCCGCCCCGCCGCCGGGCTCGAGCGTCGTGGAGCCGGCCGTCACAACCCCCGCACCGAAACCACCGCGGATCGGCCTGGCCCTGGGTGGCGGGGCGGCTCGCGGGTTCGCCCACATCGGCGTGATCCAGGTGCTGGAGGAGCATGGCATCCGGGCCGATCTCGTGGTCGGGACGTCGGCGGGCAGCCTCGTGGCGGCGCTCTACGCTTCCGGCAAGAACGGCCCGGCGCTGGGTCAACTGGCCGATTCGATGGACGAGGCGACCATCGCCGACTGGTCGTTTCCCGGCCGCGGACTGATCCGCGGCGATGCGCTCGCCCGCTACGTGCGCGACGCCACCGGCGGGCGCATGATCGAAAAGATGCCGCTTCCGCTGGGCATCGTCGCGACCGATCTCGACAGTGGCCAGGCCATCTTGTTCCAGGTGGGAGACCCCGGCCTGGCGGTGCGCGCGTCGAGCGCGGTGCCGGCGGTGTTCCAGCCGGTGCGCATCGGCACGCGGGAATACGTCGACGGCGGCCTGGTGTCGCCAGTGCCGGTACGGTTTGCGCGCCAGATGGGCGCCGAGCTGATCGTCGCGGTCGACATCTCGGCCACGCCCGAAGGCAACCCGACCGGCGACCCGATGCGCATGCTGCTGCAGACCTTCGCCATCATGGGCCGCAGCATCAACAACTTCGAACTGCGCGAAGCCGACATCGTGCTGCGCCCCAAGCTGCCCGGCGTCGGCAGCGCCGACTTCACCGCCCGCAAGCGCTCGATCCAGGCCGGCCGCGACGCAGCCCTCGCCGCCATCCCCGACCTCAAAGCCCGCATCGCCGCCAAAACCCGATAAGCAGGGCCGCACGCGGCCTTGTGATTCAAACTGGAACCCCCTCCCGGAGGGGGGCAGGGGGAGCGGTAAGTACACCCGCAGGGCTTCTCTTTTTGTGCGGCTGCGCCGCACAAAAAGAGAAGCCCGGTCGCAGACCGGGCTTTGAAGGTACCTGGAATGGAGGGATTCGGAGGTACCGAGGAGACAACCTTTCAGGGACACCACAAGCAGCGCCTGTGGTCAAACTCAGATGCGAACGATTCCTGAAAGTTCAACCTCGGCAAGAAATTCCTCGCGTTTCCCCGAGGCTCACGCGGCGCGCTTGGCCTTGCTGGTGGCGCCTTGGGTCGCCTTCACCGCAGTGGAGGTCACAGCCTGGAAGTTGGCTTCGGCAACGTCGGCAGCCTGCTTGGCGGCCTTGTGCACGCTCTCGTAGGCGTTGTTGGCGGCGGCGACGGCCGACTTCACGAGGGCGACGGCGTTCTCGGTGCCGGCCGGTGCGTTCTTGACGGCGGTGTCGACCACCGACATGAACTTCTGCTGCGCATCGGCGGCGGTCTGCTCGGCGACCTTGCTCACTTCGGCGTTGGTCGCGGCAGCGATGTCGTACAGATGGCGGCTGTAGGCGGCGGCCTTCTCGGCGGCCGGTTGCAGCAGGCCGGCTTGCAGCGCCAGCAGTTCCTGCGCGTCCTTCACCGACAGCGCGGCGCGGGTCGTTTCGGCGACGTCGCCCATCGTGGCCTTGGCCACTTGGAGGTTCAGCTCGACGAGCTTCTCGACACCTTCGAAGGCCTTGTTGGTCAGGCCGAAGAGGGTTTCAACATTGGCTTTTTGAGCGGCGGCGAATTGTTCAGCGGTCAGCATGTGGGATCTCCAGTGCGGGGTAGGGTGTGTGACACGGGAGGCGCAGGGCTATGTTGCGCTGCACCATGGCGGAAGTATATGGATCCGACAGGACATTTCAAGCCGAACTTGTTGCATTGCAGCAAATTAGGTCGCGGGTTCTATCGCCGGCCCACCGGCACCCGGTTTGCTGCGCGCCCCACAATTCGCGCGTGCAGGTTTTTCACTCGGATCAGTTCTCGCTGCCGTTGCCACCGGGTCATCGTTTTCCGATGGGCAAGTACGCGCTCCTGCGCGACGCAGTGATCGCCGGGCTGCCCGACATCCGGTTGGAGGTAGCGCCGGCGGCGAGCGACGGCGAATTGGCACTGGCCCACACGCCGACCTATGTGAGCGCGGTCGCCGAGGGCCTGCTCAGTGCCGCGCAGCAGCGCGAGATCGGCTTCCCATGGTCGCCGCGCATGGTGGAACGCTCGCGCCGTTCGGTGGGCGCAACCATCGCCGCGGCGCGCACGGCGCTGCGCGAGGGAGTGGCCGCCAACCTCGCGGGCGGCACTCACCATGCCTGCGCCGACAAGGGCGGCGGCTACTGCGTGTTCAACGACGTGGCGGTGGCGGCGCGGCTGATGCAGGCAGAGTGGCATCGGCTGCACCGAAAGCTGCTGCGCGTGGCGGTGATCGACCTCGATGTCCACCAGGGCAACGGCACGGCCGCGATCTTCCGCGACGACCCGACGGTGTTCACGCTGTCGATCCACGGCGCGAAGAATTTTCCCTTCCGCAAGGAAGCCAGCGACCTCGACGTCGAGCTGCCCGACGGCTGCGCCGACGACGCCTACCTCGAGGCACTCGACGCCGCCCTGCAAACGCTGTGGCAGCGCCACAGCGATGCATTGCCCGGCCTCGTGTTCTACCTCGCGGGCGCCGATCCGCACGAAGGCGATCGCCTGGGGCGGCTCAAGCTGAGCGCGGCCGGCCTGGCCGAGCGGGACCGGCGCGTGTTCGCCGCTGCGCACGAGCGGCGCATCCCGGTGGCCCTGTCCATGGCCGGCGGATATGGCCGTGTGATCGAGCAGACGGTGGCCGTCCAGCTCGCCACGATGCGCGTGGCGCTGGACCACTGGCGGCAATGGAACAATACGGGGCATGACCGAACGCGCCCAACCCGACACCCGTGAGGCCTACCGGCACTTTCGCAGCCTCACCACCCGCTGGATGGACAACGACGTGTATGGGCACATCAACAACGTCGTGTACTACAGTCTGTTCGACACGGCGGTCAACGGCTACCTGATCGACGCTGGCGCGCTGGACATCCACCGCGGCGAGGTGATCGGCCTCGTCGTCGAGACTCACTGCAACTACTTCGCGCCAGTCGAGTTCCCGCAGAAGATCGATGCCGGCGTGCGTGTGGGGCGCATCGGCGCGTCCAGCGTGCGCTACGAGATCGGGCTCTTTGCCGAGGGCGAACCGCTCACCGCCGCGCGCGGCCACTTCATCCACGTCTACGTTGACCGCAACACGCGCCGCCCGGCGGCGCTGCCGCCGGCATTGACGAACGCCCTGCAGCCACTTCTTCCAACACGCTCCTGACGACAACCCGGGCCGGAGTCGGGCCCTTCACGCTCACTCGAACAACCCACGGAGATCCCCCATGTCGCTACCTCTGCGCGCAGGCCTTCTTGCGCTTGCCGTGTTCGTGCTGCCGCTGCAAGCCCATGCAGCCGAGATCGACGGGAGCGCGCTGAATGCGTTCTGGGGGATTCCGTTTGCCGGCCTGCTGCTGTCGATCGCCGTGATGCCGCTCGTGGCGCCGAGCTTCTGGCACCACCACTTCGGCAAGGTCGCGATCGGCTGGTCGCTCGCTTTCATCGTGCCGTTCGCGATCGCCTTCGGGCCCGGCGCCGCGGCCAACGGCTTTCTGCACGCGCTGGTGGCCGAGTACATCCCGTTCATCGTGCTGCTGACCGCCCTGTTCACGGTCGCCGGTGGCATCTACATCCGCGGCAACCTGCGCGGCAGCCCGGGGCTGAACGTCGGCATCCTGGCGATCGGTGCGGTGCTCGCCAGTCTGATGGGCACGACCGGCGCCTCGATGCTGCTGATCCGCCCGCTCATCCGCGCCAACGACAACCGCAAGCACGTCGTGCACGTCGTCGTCTTCTTCATCTTCATCGTCTCGAACTGCGGCGGCTCCCTGACGCCGCTCGGCGACCCGCCGCTGTTCCTCGGCTTCCTCAAGGGTGTCGACTTTTTCTGGACCGTGCGCCACATCGCGCCGCAGACGCTGTTCATGGTGGGCACGCTTCTCGCCCTGTTCTATGCGCTGGACAGCTACTTCTACCGCCGCGACGGCGCCGGGCGCAAGGACCCGACACCCGATACGGCGACCTTCGGCTTCGAAGGGCGCATCAACTTCGTGCTGCTCGCCGCCGTGATCGGGCTCGTGCTGCTGAGCGGAGTGTGGAAGTCGGGCGTCGCGTTCACGGTGGCGGGCGCCGAGGTCACCTGGGCGGGCCTCGTGCGCGACGTCGGCATGCTTTGCGTGATCTTCGTCTCGCTTCGCGTGACGCCGCCCGATGCGCACACGCAGAACCAGTTCTCCTGGGGGCCGATGGCCGAAGTCGCCAAGCTGTTCGCGGGCATCTTCCTGACCATCATCCCGGTAATTGCGATGCTGCGCGCGGGGCTCGACGGGCCTTTCGGTGCGATCGTCGGCGCGGTGACCGGCCCGGACGGCGAGCCTTTGCCGGCGATGTACTTCTGGGCCTCGGGCGCACTGTCGTCGTTCCTCGACAACGCGCCGACCTATCTGGTGTTCTTCAACACCGCCGGCGGCGACCCGCAGGCACTGATGACCACCTACGCGCCCACGCTCGCGGCAATCTCGGCCGGCTCGGTGTTCATGGGCGCCAACACCTACATCGGCAATGCGCCGAATCTGATGGTCACGGCCATCGCCATCAGCCGCGGCATCCGCATGCCCAGCTTCTTCGGCTACATGGCCTGGTCGGTCGGTGTCCTGGTGCCGCTGTTCATCGTGATGACGTTCATCTGGTTCGTTTGAGGAGATTCCTGCCATGAAGCCCAGCGTCCTGGTTGCGCGTGCCGTGTTTCCGGAAGTGGTGGAACGCCTTCGCCAGCATTTCGAGGTCGAGGACAACCCGGCAGACGAGGTCTTCGACAAGCCGGAGCTGATCCGGCGGCTTCAGGGCAAGGCTGGCGCCTTCACGACGGGCAGCGTGGTGATCGATGCCGAGGTGCTGGACGCGAACCCTCAGCTGAAGGTGGTCGCCAACATGGCGGTGGGCTACAACAACTTCGACGTCCCCGCCTGCACCGCGCGCGGCGTGCTGTGCACCAACACGCCGGACGTGCTGACCGAGACCACCGCCGACTTCGGCTTTGCGCTGATGATGGCTGCGGCTCGGCGCATCTCGGAGTCGGAGCACTACCTGCGCCGCGGCGAATGGCACAAGTGGTTCTACGACCAGTTCACCGGCAGCGACATCCACGGCGCGACGCTCGGCGTGCTCGGCATGGGCCGCATCGGCCAGGCCATCGCGCGCCGCGGCGCGCTGGGTTTCGGCATGCGCGTCATCTACCACAACCGCTCCTGCCTCGCGCCGGACATCGAGAGCCAATGCCGGGCCACCTATGTCGACAAGGAGCGCCTGCTGCGCGAGAGCGACCATCTCGTCATCGTGATGCCGTACTCGCCCGCCGCGCACCACGCCATCGGCGCGCCCGAGCTCGCGCTGATGAAGCCGACCGCGACGCTCACCAACATCGCGCGCGGCGGCATCGTCGACGACGCGGCGCTCGCCCGGGCGCTGGCCGACAAGCGCATCGCCGCGGCGGGGCTCGACGTGTACGAGGGCGAGCCCGCCGTGCACCCGGATCTGCTCAAGGTACCCAACGTCGTGCTGACGCCGCACATCGCGAGCGCCACCGTCGCGACCCGGCGTGCAATGGCCGACCTGGCTGCCGACAACCTGATCGCGGCGCTGGGCTTCGGGCCGAATGCGGGCAAGCCGCCGACGCCGCTGAACCCGGAAGTGCTGCGCCCATGATGCGGCGGGTGGCGGCCGGGCTGCTGGCGCTCGTGCTGGCCGCGGCAGCCGGCGCCGCCGAACCGCTGGTGGTGGGCTCCAAGCGCTTCACCGAGTCGTACATCCTCGGCGAGATCGTGCGCCAGTCGCTGCAGAAGGCCGGCGTGGACGCGCAGCACAAGCAGGGGCTCGGCAACACCGGCATCCTCGAACAGGCACTCGCCACCGGATCGGTCGACATCTATCCCGAGTACACCGGCACCATCGTGCGCGAGCTGCTCAAGCGGGAGGGCAACCCCACGCTCGCCGAACTCAATGAGTGGCTCGCCCCGCGCGGGCTGAAGGCTGCCGTTCCGCTGGGCTTCAACAACACCTATGCGCTGGCGATGCGCGAAGCGCAGGCGCGCGCGCTGGGCATCAGCCGCATCTCGGACCTGCGGCGGCCGGCAGCGGCGTCCTTGCGCTTCGGCCTGTCGCACGAGTTCCTTGTGCGCGCCGACGGCTGGCCGGCGCTGCGCGCGGCCTACGGGCTCGCGCTCGCGCCACCGGCGGGCATCGACCACGGCATCGCCTACGACGCGATCGCAGCGCAGCGGGTGGACGTGATCGACATCTACTCGACCGACGCGAAGATCGGGCGCCACGGGCTGCGGGTGCTCGAGGACGACCTCGGCTTCTTCCCGAAGTACGACGCGGTACTGCTGATGCGCACGCCGGTCGACGCCACGCCGCTGAAGCCGCTCGAAGGGCGCATCAACGAGGAGGCGATGCGCGCGCTCAACGCGCAAGTCGAGCTCGACGGCATGAGCTTCGCGGAGGTGGCGAAGCGCTTCCTCGCCGGTGCGCCGGCGCAGCCCAGCGCCACGCCGGACGCGGCACCGGGGCTGTGGTCGCGCATCGCCGCGCCGGACTTCGGCAAGCTCGCGGCCGAGCATCTGCTGCTGGTGTTTGCGTCGCTCGCGATCGCGGTGTTGGTCGGCGTACCGCTGGGCATCGCGGCGTGGCGCTGGCCGGCCACGGCGGGGCCGGTGCTCGCGGCCGTCGGCGTGCTGCAGACCGTGCCGTCGATCGCGCTGCTCGCCTTCCTCATCGCCGCAGTCGGCCAGATCGGCTTGCTGCCGGCGGTGATCGCGCTCTTTCTCTATGCGCTGCTGCCGATCGTTCGCAACACCCACACCGGCTTGGCAGGCGTGTCGGGCGGGCTGCGCGACGCGGCGCTGTCGCTCGGCCTCACACCGCCGCAGGCACTGCGCCTGGTGCAGCTGCCGCTCGCGCTGCCGACGGTCATGGCAGGCGTGAAGACCGCGGCCGTCATCAACGTCGGCACGGCCACGGTGGCGGCCTTCATCGGCGCGGGCGGATTCGGCGAGCGCATCGTCGCGGGCCTTGCCGTCAACGACAGCACGGTGATGCTGGCCGGCGCCTTGCCGGCGGCGGCGCTCGCGCTGCTGGTGCAAGCGGCGTTCGCGCTGATCGAGCGAGGCCTGCAGCGGCGCAGCCGCACGGCCTGAGCGGTGTGTCGGCGGTATCGCCTGCGACAATGGCCGCATGGATTTCGCGCTCTGGCTCACGCTCGCTCTGGTCGCCGTCAACCTGGTCCTGATTCTGTGGTTCGGGCTGCGCCGGCGGCACGTGGACGAGATCACCCGCAGCGCGGCGCAGTTCGGCGAGAGCGTGCGGGTGGCGACCGAGCGGCTGGAGCGTGAACTGCGCGACGAGGTCGGCCGCAGCGCGCAGGCCACGCGTGTGGAACTCGGCAATTCGCTCGGCGTGTTCCAGCGGACGCTTCTGAACCAGCAAGGCGATGTGGCGCGTACCCAGAACGAGCAGATCGACAGCTTCAGGGTCCAGCTGGCGGCGATGCAGACGGCCGTCAGCCAGACGCTGCAGACGGCGGTCAGCACGCAGACGGCGCAGGCGCAATCTTCGCGCGAGGCGCAAGACCTGGCGCTCAAGCGCTTTTCCGATGCGATGTCCGAGCAGCTGCGCGCGATGTCGGATGCCAACGAACGCCGCATCGCCGAGGTGCGTGCCACCGTCGAGCAGCGGCTCGCGTCGCTGCAGCAAGGCAACGAGCAGAAGCTCGAGCAGATGCGCGCGACGGTCGACGAGAAGCTGCACGCCACGCTGGAGGCGCGCCTCGGCGAAAGCTTCAAGCAGGTGGCCGAGCGGCTGGAGCAGGTGCACCGCGGCCTCGGCGAGATGCAGCTGTTGGCCAAGGACGTCGGTTCGCTGAACCGTGTACTGACCAATGTGAAGACGCGCGGTATCTTCGGCGAGGTGCAACTCTCGGGCCTGCTCGAACAGGTGTTCACGCCCGAGCAGTACGCCACCAACATCGAGACCGTGCCGGGGACCGGCGCGAGGGTGGAGTTCGCGATCAAGCTGCCGGGGCGCCGCGACGACGGCGCGCCGCTGTGGCTGCCGGTCGACTGCAAGTTCCCGCGTGACGACTACGAACGCCTCATCGAGGCGCAGGAGCAAGCCGACCGGCCCGCGATGGAAGCCGCGGGCCGGGCGATCGAAGGCCGCTTGCGCGCCGAGGCGCGCACCATCCACGAGAAGTACGTCGCGCCGCCGCACACGACAGATTTCGCGATCATGTTCGTGCCGACCGAGGGGCTCTACGCCGAAGCGCTGCGCCGCCCGGGGCTGGTGGAGAGCATGCAGCGCGAACACAAGGTCATGCTGGCCGGGCCGACCACGCTGCTGGCCACGCTCAACAGCCTGCAGATGGGCTTTCGCACGCTGGCGCTCGAGAAGCGCTCGGCCGAGGTGTGGGAAGTGCTGGGCGCGGTGAAGACGGAGTTCGCGAAGTTCGGCGACGTGCTCGCCAAGACCAAGAAGAAGCTCGATGAAGCGAGCAGCACCATCGAGGCGGCGCAGACGCGCACCAACGTGATGACGCGCAAGCTGAAGTCGGTCGAGGCCTTGTCCGACTTGCACGCGCAGGCGCTGCTGCCGCTGCCGGGGCTGCAGGCCGAGCTGACCGATGACGAGGAGACGGCCTGAGCCGACGGAGCGAAGCACCCATGCAATCGTGCAGCGCAGTCGGCTCACTCGAAGGCCAACCGACGCCTGAGGGGCAGCCTATGCTGCAAAGCCTCTGAGCCTGCCGAACGCGAAGCCGCTGGGGTTCTCGCGCCCCTTGCTCGCGCTCATCCTCGGGCAGATCAGTCTGCACTCGTGCATGGCCGGCGTGCGCATGGCCGCGCCCCTGCAGGCGCTGGAGCAGGGCCACGGCGAATGGGCGGTCGGCGTGCTGATGGCCTTGTTCGCGCTCGGGCCGATCGCGCTCGCGCTGCCCGCGGGCCGCATGGCCGATCGCCACGGCTATCACCGGCCGCTGTACCTCGCGGTGGCCCTCTCGCTCGCCGGCGGGGTGATCGCCGCGGCGACCAGCCACTACGTGGCCATCTGCATTGCGGCGCTGCTGACGGGGGCGGGCTCCAACATCGGGCTCATCACCATCCAGCGCACCGCGGGCCGCATGGCGTCGGACGCGACCGAGCGCATGCGCGTATTCAGCTGGCTCGGCCTCGCGCCTGCGCTTGCCAACCTGGTGGGGCCGGTGACCGCCGGCGTGCTGATCGACGTCGCCGGCTTTCGCGCCGCCTTCGCCGCCTTGATGCTGATGCCGCTGGCAGCGCTGTTCTGGTCGCGCCGGGTGCCGGTTGAAGCGCCACCGTCGGCTGCCGACAACGCGGCGCGGCCGCGCACCTCATGGGACCTGTTCAAGTTGCCCGCGATGCGCCGCCTGCTGCTCGTCAACTGGCTGCTGTCGACCAGCTGGGACGTGCACAACTTCGTGCTGCCCATCCTCGGCCACGAACGCGGCCTGAGCGCCTCGGCGATCGGCGCCATCCTCGGTTTGTTCGCGCTCGCGGTGGCCGGCGTTCGGCTCGTCATTCCGCTGATGGCGCACCGGCTCACGGCGTCACAGGTGCTGGCTGGCGCGATGCTGTGGGTGGCCGCGGTGTTCGCCGCATACCCCTTCGTGCACTCGGCGTGGCTGATGGCGCTGTGCGCTGCGCTGCTGGGCCTGGCGCTCGGGTCGGTTCAGCCGATGGTGATGTCGACGCTGCACCACATCACGCCGCGCGAGCGACACGGCGAGGCGATTGCGGTTCGTTCGATGACGATCAACATCTCCAGCACGGTGATGCCGCTGCTGTTCGGCGTGGCCGGTGTCGCAGTCGGTGCGAGCGCGCTGTTTTGGCTGATGAGCCTGGCGGTCGGCGCCGGCAGCATGCCGGCGCGCCGTATTGGAACGTAGAACGTTCTAGAACCTGATGCCGGACGGGGAGGGCTCGATCGGGCGCTCCACCGGTGCCGGTGCGGGCGCGGTGGGCCGGCGCTCCAGCGCCACCGGCGGCGGCGGAGGTTCGGTCAGCGGCGTGGCGGCCGGGTTGGTGTAGCTCGGTGGCAAGCGCGACTCGCGCGGGTAGCCAGCCGAGTCGAGGTAGGCGTTCCAGGTGTCAGCGGCCAGGCCGCGCAGCACCTGCGCGCCGATCGTCAGCGTCGGGGCATCGCGCGCGCCGGTCAGGCGCTGCAAGGCGTCGCCGTCTTCACCGCTGATGATCAGCTTCTCGCTGAACGGAATGCCGCGCTGGCGCAGCAACTGGCGCGCGGCGTCGCAGGGATCGCAGACCTTCATCGCATACAGCGTCACCGGGAAGCGCTGCTGCAACTGCCGCAGCTCCAGAGGCAGCGTCGCCTGCGGGACGACACTGATGTTCTCCCCCAGCCGGGTCACCTTGCCGCCGCCAGCATTGGCGGGCGGCGTGTCGGTGTAGGTCACGCGCCCATCGGGGCCGACCACCTTGTAGAGCGCATGCGCCGGCAGCGCCGCACCGAGCACGAGCGTGACCACGGTTCCCAACGTCAGGATGATCTTTTTCATGGGGTACTCCAATCCATGCAAATCTAGCCGTGATCGCGCGCTGGCTCAAGCCATGCCTTGGTGGCGCAGCAACGCGTCGATGCGCGGCTCGCGCCCGCGAAATGCCTTGAAGCTTTCCATCGCCGGACGGCTTCCGCCCGCTTCGAGAACTGCTTCACGATATCGGCGGCCGGTTTCGACGTTCAGCACCGTGCCGGCCTGCTCGGCGGTCTCTTCGAAGGCGCTCCAGGCGTCCGCGCTGAGCACTTCGGCCCACTTGTAGCTGTAGTAGCCGGCGGAGTAACCACCTGCAAAGATGTGCGAGAAGCTGCACTGGAAGCGGTTGAAAGCGGGCGCCGTCATCACGGCCACCTCAGCGCGCACTTCGTCGAGCAGCGCCTGGATGCGCTCTTCGCTGCCCGGCTCGGCATGCAGCCGCATGTCGAACAGCGCGAACTCGACCTGCCGCAGCGTCTGCAACCCGCTCTGGAAATTCTTCGCGGCGAGCATGCGGTCGAACAGCGCGCGCGGCAGCGGATCGCCGCTGTCGACGTGGGCCGTCAGGCGCTTGACCACGTCCCACTCCCAGCAGAAGTTCTCCATGAACTGGCTGGGCAGTTCGACCGCATCCCATTCGACGCCGGCGATGCCCGCGACGCCGATGTCGTTCACCTGCGTGAGCATGTGGTGCAGGCCGTGGCCGAACTCGTGGAACAGCGTGGTGACTTCGTCGTGTGTCAGCAGGGCGGGCTTGCCGGCCAGCGGCGGCGCAAAGTTGCACACCAGGTGCGCAACGGGTGTCTGCAGCGCGCCCTCGGGGCGGGCCCAGCGGCCGCGCACGTCGTCCATCCAGGCGCCGGGGCGCTTGCCGGGACGGGCATAGGGATCGAGGTAGAACTGGCCGATCAACTGGCCGTTGCGTTCAATGCGGAAGAAGCGAACGCTCGGGTGCCACACCGGTGCACTGTCGGGGCGGATGCCGACCTCGAAGAGCGTCTCGATGATGCGGAACAGCCCCTCGAGCACCTTCGGCTCGGTGAAGTACTGCTTCACTTCCTGGTCGCTGAACGCGTAGCGCCTTTCCTTCAGCTTCTCGCTGGCGAAGGCGATGTCCCACGACTGCAGCTCGGGCAGGCCGAGCTCGTCGCGCGCGAACTCGCGCAGCTCCTGCAGGTCGCGCTCGGCGTAGGGGCGGGCGCGGTGGGCGAGGTCGCGCAGGAAATCCATCACCTGCTTGGGCGAGTCGGCCATCTTGGGCACCAGCGAGACCTCGGCGTAGTTGGCGTAGCCGAGCAGGCGGGCCTCTTCCTGCTTGAGCTTGAGCAGCTCGCGCATGAGGGCGCTGTTGTCGAGCTCGGGTTTGCCGAGTTCACTGGCGCGCGTGACGTGGGCGGTGTACAGCTTCTCGCGCAGCGCGCGGTTCTCGCCGTACTGCAGCACCGGGAAGTAGCTCGGGAAGTGCAGCGTGAGCTTGTAGCCATCCTTGCCCTCCGCCTGGGCCGCGGCGCGCGCGGCCTGCTTCACGTCGGCGGGCACGCCGGCGAGTTCTTCTTCGCTCGCGTAGTGCGCGAAGCCGTCGGTCGCGTCGAGCACGTGCTCGGAGAACTTCTGCGCCAGTTCGGCCTGCTGTTCCTGCAGCTGCTGGAAGCGCTGCTTCGCTTCGCCCTGCAGCTCGGCACCCGACAGCACGAAGTCGCGCATCGCGTTCGACAAGGCCTTGCGGCGCGGGGCGCTCAAGCCTGCGGCGCTGGTGGCCTGGGCGAGCGCCTTGTACTTGGCGTACAGCCGCTCGTCGGCGGCGTGTCGGGTGAACAGCTCCGTCACCTTGGGCAGCACCGCGTTGTAGGCAGCGCGCAGCGCCGGCGTGTCGGCCACGGCGTTCAGGTGGCCGACGGCGCCCCAGGCGAACTTGAGGCGTTCGCCCGCGACGTCGAGCACGGCGGACAGCGCGTCGTAGTCGGCCGGCGTCTCGGGGCCGACGGCCTTCTCGAGCGCCTCGTCGGCGGACTTGAGCAGTTCATCGAGCGCTGGCTCGACGTGGTCAGGTGCGATCTGGTCGAAGGCGGGTAAGCCGACGCCGGCAAGCAAAGGATTCGACATGGGGATGGCCTCCTTGTTGGTGCGGTCTTGTGTGGATCAGACCGCTTGTGCGGCCGCGCGTTCCGCGGCCTCTATCGTGTTGACGAGCAACATCGCACGCGTCATCGGCCCGACGCCGCCCGGGACCGGCGTGATCCAGCCGGCGACCTGCGACACGCCTGCAAAGTCGACGTCGCCGCACAGCTTGTCTTCGTCGTTTCGGTTCATGCCGACGTCGATCACCACCGCGCCCGGCTTGACCATGTCGGCCGTGAGCACGTTGCGCTTGCCGACCGCGGCCACGACGATGTCGGCCTGGCGGGTCATCGCGCCCAGATCGGGCGTGCCGCTGTGGCAGATGGTGACAGTGGCGTTGGCCTGCAGCAGCAGCATCGCCATCGGCTTGCCGACGATGTTGCTGCGCCCGATCACGACGGCGTGTCTTCCCTTGGGGCTCACGCCGATCGACTCCAGCATCTTCATGCAGCCATAGGGCGTGCAGGGCTTGAAACCGGGCTGGCCGATCATCAGCGCGCCGGCGCTTTGAACGTGGAAGCCGTCCACGTCCTTGCTCGGCGAGATCGTTTCGATGACCTTGTTGGCGTCGATGTGCGAGGGCAGCGGAAGCTGAACGAGGATGCCGTGGATGGCGGGGTCGTCGTTGAGCGCGCGCACGCGCGCCAGCAGGTCGGCCTCGCTCATCGTCGGCTCGTAGCGCTCGAGCACCGAGCGCATGCCGGTGCCTTCGCAGTCGGCCACCTTGTGCTTGACGTAGACCTGCGATGCCGGGTTCTCGCCGACGAGGATCACCGCGAGGCCGGGCTGCACGCCGCGGGCCTTCAATGCCGCCACGCGCTCGGCGACCTCGCCGCGGATCTTCTTGGAAAGGGCGTTGCCGTCGATGAGTTGGGCGGTCATGGTGTTCCTTGGGGCTACGAATGCAAAAGGCCGCTCGTGGCGGCCTTTGTCGTGGGATGGGTCTTTATGCTTTGGCTTGCGCGCCGAGTGCGATCTTCAGCAGATCGGCCACGGTGTTGGCGTTGAGCTTTTCCATGATGTTGGCGCGGTGC
>CAJPFZ010000333.1 GCA_905339355.1 Burkholderiaceae bacterium | reverse complement strand
CCTGCCGGCGGCTACGGCAAGGGCACCGGCTACGGCGCCAAGAGCAGCTTCGGCGACCGCAAGGCGGGGTTCGGCGACAGGAAAGCCGCCTTCGGCGAAAAACAGTCGTCCTTCGGTGAAAAAACCGGCTACGGCCACCGCGAAGGGACGCGTCCCGGCAGCGACAAGCGCAACGCGCCCTCAGGCACCAAGCGCCGCGCCTACGGCGGCTACTGAAAAGACACCCCGCCCTCTGCCGGGGGCGGGGTGAAGCCCACCACCGCTAGAAACGACCGTTGGTGTGCCGCCAGCCGCCCCGATGACGGCCGATGAGCAAAGCGCCCGCTGAAATCAGGCCGAGCAACACGACACCGATGACGTGCCTGAAGGCGATCGCACCGAAGCCGAACAGGTCAGGGATCGACCAGTTCCACGCCAGCCGGATCAATAGCGCGACGCCGAGCAGCGACGCCAGCCCCACCAGCAGCACGCCCAACACATTTCCGTATCGCCGCATCTTCCACCTCCTTTCGCCGTAGCAACATCAAACACGCGAACCGGCGCGGGCATCCTGCCGGTTCAGCCCCGTCTCCATCGCATTCAGGGTTTTCAGGGTCACTTTCAGGTCGGCCCCGGGAATCTTTTTCGTCAGATCGGCCAGCAGCCGGTCCTCGCGCCGGCGGATCGCCTCGCAGGCCTTCGCCCCCGCCGCGGTCAGGCGAACGATGGGCGAGCGCAGGTGATCGGGGTTGTCGAGGCACTCGACCAGCCCGCCCTCAAGCAACCCGTTGACGACCACCTGGATGTGCTGACGGCTGACGTCCTGCTCCCGCGCCACCTGCGGCACCGTGCGCGGTCCGCGCTCGTGCAGGGTCTCCATCACCGCCCGCATGCTGGCGGTGATGCCGAGGTCGGCCTGGGCGCGGTCGGCCGTCCCGGCGAGGACGTGAAACAGCCGCCGCACCGCCAGGATCGCCTGACGGAGCGGCTGGCCGCGGGCCTCCGGCGCAGACGTTTTCATGCTCATGCCGGCGATTTGACATGTTAGTTGTCTTATTGTCAAGTTTATTGTCACTTTGGCCGATCAGGCAGCGTTCGCTCCCTGCCTGCTTACGGAGTAGAATTCGCCTCCCGATTCCGAGATATCCGCCATGAAAAGAAGCCGTTTCGCCCGACGGGGCGCCCTCAACCGCGACGCCGAACAGCTTGCCCGCCTGGCCGCCGGCCTGGCCGCCTCGGCCAGCCGCATCGAGGACGCCTTCTGGGAGCGCCGCCTGGACGAGGCGGTCGACCGCCTGCTGCGCAC
>CAJPFZ010000332.1 GCA_905339355.1 Burkholderiaceae bacterium | reverse complement strand
GCGGCGAGAGCGTCGCGCAGTGCCACGCTGGTGTGCGTGAGTGCGGCTGGATTGATGATGATGAAGTCGATGCCCTCGGTGCGGGCGGCCTGGACGCGGTCGACCAAGGCGCCTTCATGATTGCTCTGAAAGGTTTGCAGCGAGGCACCGGCTTTTGCGGCGATCGCGGCGAGTTCCGCATCGATCTGATTCAAAGTCGCCGAGCCATACACCGCCGGTTCGCGAACGCCCAGCAGGTTCAAGTTCGGACCGTGCATTACAAGGATGTGCATCAAACAGGGGCCGGCACTGCTTGCGCCGCCGGGCGCCGTTACGGAAACGGGCGAACTTTACGCGCTTTACGCCCCGTTGCCGGCCGTTTGGCCGAAATTAATCCTCTTGACAAACAACTGCGCGGTGCAACGGCGACTACGCCCGAGGGATCACCAGGCGGTCCCATAAATCGAGGTCCTCGGGCGCGATGGCGCCGAGCTTGCGTGCCGCGATCGCGCCGTCGGCCCCAAGCACGACGGTGAAGGGCAATGCACCATTGGCATTGCCCAGTCGCCGGCTCAGTTCCACGCCTTCAAAGCCGGCGAGGCCGATCGGAAAGCTCATCGGCAGCCGGCCGAGGAACGCGCGTACCGGTTCGGCGTTGTCCGCGGCCAGGCCGACGACCTGCCAGCCACGCGTGTGCTGCTCGCGGTAGAAGCGGTCGAGCAGCGGCATCTCCTTGATGCACGGCGGGCACCACGTGGCCCAGAAATTGAGTAGCAGTGGCTGACCGCGCAGACCCGCCAGCGCCAAGCTGCCGCCCCCGGGCTGCTCGAAGCTCATTGCCCACAGGGCCGTTTCGGCGTCGCCGAGCGGCGAGCGCGATCGATAGAGCGCCCAACCCGCTCCGGCGGCGGCGGCCGCGGCCGCGATGCCCGCCCCCAGCCAGCGGCGGCGGTTCATGGCGTGCGCAGCAGCGAACGCAGGGCGGCGAGGTCGCCCCGCTGCGAGCGGCCCCGTGCGTCGGGCTTCAGCGCGCCGCGCAGGTCGTCGTGGTCCAGCACGCTCAGGTGCACCGTCACCGGCTCGCCGAGGGCGCGGCTCGGCGACGACAGCGTCAGAACGTCAACCGGCTCGCCGCGCGGTCCGGGCAGGCTGCCGACGTCATACGACACCCCCAGGTTGATCAGGGCCAGCTCGGCCGACTTGCAATCGTCGCAGTACAGCTGCAGGTGCACGCTCGACAGCCGGGTTGCCGTGCCGCGCCAGACGGCGCCGGTCAGGTGGGGGCGGAACTCGGCGAGCCGCTCCATCCAGTGCGCAGCCACGTCGCGCAGCGCAGCCAGCTCCCCGGGCTGCGTGTCGGCGCAGAACAGCTCGATGTAGCTGCGCACCTCGTCTTCGACCTCGTCGTTGTCGGGCAGGTCGGCCGGGCGAACGCTGTGGCGGGCGACGGTCTTGGCAGCGCGGCGCTTGGCCGGGCCGTATTCCATGCCTTCTTCGACCACCATCCGTGCGGCAACGGCGGCAATCTCGGCAGTCAGGTTCGAACCCATGGCGGCGATTGTAGGAAGCGCGCAAAGCCCGCAATGACCGTCACGGCAGCTCGACCGCCCCCATGCGCGCCATCACGGTGCCGGCGCGCCCCGCCACATAGGCCGAGTTCGGGCGCTTCTCGAAACGTTTGGGCGCGGGCAGCATCACTGCCAGGCGCGCCGATGCCGACGGGCCGAGCGCTGCGGCGCTCACATGAAAGTAGTGGCCAGCCGCTGCCTCCGCGCCGAACACTCCTTCGCCCCATTCGACGTTGTTGAGGTAGATCTCCAGGATGCGGCGCTTCGTGAGAAAGCTCTCGAGCATGTAGGTGATGACGAATTCCTGCCCCTTGCGTGCGACATTGCGCTCGCTGCCGAGAAACAGGTTCTTGGCGAGCTGCTGCGTGATGGTGGAGCCTCCGACGATCTTGGCGACCCGCGGGGGCGGCGTCGCACGCGGCGGCGGCGCGGCCGACGGCTTGCGCGCACCCTGGCGCTCGGCCAGCCGGGCGGCGCGGCGTTCCATCTCGGCGTTGATCTGGGCGGCACGCGCCTCGGCCTTCTGGTTTCGCTCCCAGGCCCGTTCGAGGGCATCCCACTCGATGCCGCTGTGCTCGGCGAAACCGGCGTCTTCCGAGGCGATGACGGCTCGCTTGAGGTGCGGCGAGATGCGCTCGTAGTCGGCCCATTGCTGGCTCCACGCGATGCGGTGCTTTTCGATCAGCAGCCGCCAGGCTTCCGAGCGCTGGAACGTCGTCGACTGCGGATCGACCACGGTCATCGCGACCACACGCAGCAGGAAGAAGAGCTGCAGCGAGAACAGCGACAGCGCGAGCAGCGCCAGCAGGCGCCAGAGGTGCCGCCACGTCGAGGCCCAGGCCTGTTTCATGCGGCGGGCGGCGGTTCGATACGCCGGCGCACGGCGGCGAGCACGTCTGCCGTGGCCGGCCGCACGCCACGCCAGACATGGAACGCCTCGGCGGCCTGCTCGACCAGCATGCCCAGGCCGTCGCGGCCGGTTGCGCCGTGCCGGCGCGCCCAGTCGACGAAGCCTTGCGCCGCCGGGCCATACATCATGTCGAGCGCGAGCCCGCCCGCGCGCAGCACGGTGGCGCTCACCGGAACCGGGCTGCCGGACAGGCTGCTCGCGGTGGCGTTGACGACGATGTCGAAGGCGTTTCCAGGGTCGCCAAGCCGGCTGGCGCGCAGGGTCGCGCCGTGCCGAGCAGCGAGCGGGGCGTGCCGCGCCACCAGCACTTCGGCCCTCTCGATCGTGCGGTTGGCCACCACCAGTTCGGCGACACCGGCACCCAGCAGCGGCCCCATCACGCCGGCCGACGCGCCCCCCGCCCCGATCAGCAGCACACGGGCCCCGGGCAGGGCGATACCGGCGTTGCGCTCGATGTCGCGCACCAGCCCCGCGCCGTCGGTGTTGTCGGCAAACCAGCCGGCCGCATCGAATCGCAGGCAATTCGATGCCTGCGCGAGCGCGGCGCGGTCGCTGTGCCGAGGCGCGAGCGTGAATGCCTCGAACTTGAAGGGCACCGTCACGTTGCAGCCGCGTCCGCCCTGCTCGGCGAAGCGCCGCAGCGTGTGGGCAAATCCGTCCAGCGGGCAGAGCAGCCGCTCATAGCTCATCGCCTCGCCAGTGGCCTGTGCGAACAGGCCATGGATGAACGGCGACTGGCTGTGTTCGACCGGGTTGCCGGCCACTGCATATCGATCGGTCAACGTGCGCGCTCCATCAGCGTGGCCTTCAGCCCCCCTTCGCCTGCGAAGGTGAAACGCGAGGTCACCTCGATCAGGTCGGCTTCGCGGCGCATGGCGGTGGTGAACACGCCAAAGGGCGCCGCGGCCTTGACGATGGCAAGCGCGCGCCGGTCGAGGATTTTCGATTGCGACGGCACGACGACCTCGGCGTCGACGACGCGCCCGAGGGCGTCGATCGTCAGCACGATGACCAGCTCGCCATACAGCTTGCGGCCTCGGTGGTCGGGGAAGTTCTTGGTCCCGCGCTCCTCGATCTTCACCCGCAGGCGGTCGTAGTACATCGCGTACGCGGCCTCCTTGGTGGCCGGGCTCACGTAGCGTTTTTTCGGCCGCGCGTTTTCCTCGTTGATGCGCTTTTCGATCTCGGCAGTCACCTGCAGCAGCTGGCGGCGCTGCTCGGCATTGGCGCGGCCTTGCGGCGTGCGCGACTCGCGCTTGGGGTCGGGCGCGGGCAGGGCGGCCAGCTGGCGGCGCAGCTGAGCCAGCAGCAGGCGCTGTTCCTCCTGCAGCTCCTCGATCTGGCGTCGCGAGTCCTCGATGTGCTCGCCCAGTTCGACGGTGGCCGATGGCGGCAGCGGCGAGGTCGCGCGGCCTTTTTCGAGTTCTCCTCCACCGGCCAGGTTGGCCTGCGCGATCGCCTGGGCCTTGACCGGCTTCTCCTTGGAGCGTGTGTTGACGAGGATCACCTCCAGCGGCGTGTCCTCGAACACGCGGTCGAAGGCCTCGGGGTCGGCGACGCGCACCGCCAGCAGCGCGCCATGCACCGCGAGCGACACCAGCAGCGCGACCTGCAGGGTCGACAGCCCGGAAGTCTGGGCGGCCCGGCGCATCAGACCGCGGCAGCCGCCGGCACCGGCTCGGCGTCGCCGTCCTGAACGTCGATGGCGAGCGTCAGCGGCCCGGCGTTCTCGACCGCCTCCTCGACCTCGAGTTCGTCGACCGGCGCATCGTCGGCCGTCGTCGCCGGGTCGTCGATGCGAGCGGCGACGCTGGCGTGCAGGTCGAGCGTCAGCAGGTCCGCGCCGGTGACACGCACGCGCACCCGCGCGCCGCGCGGCAGGCCCTCGGCGCCGAGCGCGCGAAACACGAGCGGCAGCTCGTCGGCGCGCACCAGGCCATCCTTCATGACCGCGGCGTCCAGCTCGGTGATGTCGTTCTGCGCCAGGTACTTCAGCGTCCAGTAGCGCTCGATGCCGGACTGGAAGCCGTTGTACGCGCTGTAGGCGGCGTCGAAGCCGGAGATGATCGAGAACAGCCCCGCGTCCTTCGGCTTGAACGGCGCGGCCAGCGCCGCGGTGCGGCCATGGCGGGCGCAGGCGATGATCTGCCACTGGTTCACCAGGTCGACATAGCGCCGCAGCGGCGAGGTGGCCCAGGTGTACTGCGCGACGCCCATGCCGGCATGCGGCGCGGGCTTGACGCCCATGCGCACCTTCATGCCGGGAGCGAGGCTCGCCTGGCTGCGGTAGATGCCGGGCACGCCGCAGTCGGCCAGCCAGCCGCCCCAGGTGCTGTTGGCGAGGATCATCGCTTCGGCCACGATCAGGTCCAGCGGCGCGCCGCGACGGCGGGTGGTGATCGTCACGCGCTCGTCGCCGCGCGGTTCCTGCCCCTCGTTGCCTTCGAGGCGGAAGTTGTAGTCGGGCCGGTTGAAGTTCTCGGGCTTGCCACGAACGATCTCGCGCCGCGCCTTCAGGTGGTTGGCGAGACGGAATGCAAACGCCAGCTCCGCGCCAAAGGGGTAGGGTGCGGCGGCAGCGCCCGTCAGCGACTCCTCGGTGATCACGCTGTCGAGCTGGTCGTGGCGCAGGTTGGCGGTGATCGGCACGCGCTCGAGCCGCGTTTCGCTGCCCGTCACCTCCAGCGTCGACTCGTCCAGGGTCACGTAGAGCGAGACGGCCGGGCACTCGCGGCCTTCGGTCAGCGTGTAGGCCTGCACCACGTCGTCGGGCAGCATGGTCAGCTTGTGGCCCGGCATGTAGACGGTAGACAGGCGGTCGCGCGCGACCTTGTCGATCGCGCCATCGGGCGTGATCGCGAGGCCAGGTGCCGCGATGTGCACGCCGAATACCACGGTGCCGCTGCCCAGCCCCTGCACCGACAAGGCGTCATCGATCTCCGTGGTGGCCGAGTCGTCGATGGAGAACGCCTGCACCTCGGCAAGCGGCAGCGCCTCCTTGATGGCCGGGGCCTGCAGCGGCGGAAAGCCGGTGCCGCGCGGAAAGTTCTCGAACAGGAAGCGCTTCCAGTGGAACTGGTAGGGCGAATCGATCGCGCCGGCTGCGGTCAGCAGGTCCAGCGGCGCACGCTGCGAGCGTTTGGCCGCCTCCACCACCGCCTTGTATTCGGGCGCGTTCTTGTCGGGCTTGAAGAGGATCTTGTAGAGCTGCTCGCGCACCGGCGCCGGGCATTGCCCGCTCACCAGTTCGCCAGCCCAGGCGTCGATCTGGGCGGAGAGCTGCTTCTTGCGCTCGATGCCCAGCAACGCGGCCTTGACGATGTCTTCCGGCGCCTTCTTGAAGTTGCCCTTGCCCAGGCGCCGGAAATAGTGCGGCGCCTCGAACAGCCTGAACAGCGCCGCGGCCTGCTGGGTGGTGCCGGCGTTGGCGTCGAAGTAGTCGCGCGCGAGGTCGGCAAAGCCGAATTCCTGCTCGGGCGCGAATTCCCAGGCGAGGTCCAGGTCGATCTCCTGCGCGAGGGTCTGCGCCGCCGAGATCAGCTCCGCCGGCGCGGGCTTGTCGAACTTGAGCAGCACGTTGGCCGCCTTCACCTTGACCCGCTTGCCCGAGTCGAGCTCGACCTGCGTCGAGCTGTCGGCCTCGGACATCACCCGCCCGGCAAGAAACTTCCCGCCGTCTTCAAACAATGCATACATCGGATGAATTGTCGCCGAAGCAGGTGTGGTCACCGCGGCAAGCCCCCGCAAGTTGAGCGGCACGGACGTGCCGCTCGAACGCGCGGAAGACGAAGCGGCGCGCAGCGCCGGTTTGTCTAGAAGTGGATGCCGCGCATCATCTGCTGCATCGCGACGGCTTCCGGCGACAGCATCGGCTTGCCGCTCTTGTCGCCCTTGGCTGCCGGGCTGTCGGGGAACATGCGGAAGCTCGTGTTCATGACGATCTGCGCGACCCGCGGCAGCAGCGCGTGCAGCAGCTCGCCGGCCGTGCCCAGGCGGGTGGCGATGCGCACCGGCTTGTAGACGCAGGCATTGGCGATCATGTCGGCGGCCTCTTCGGGCGCCAGTGTCGGCACGTTCTGGTAGATCTTGGTCGGCGCGATCATCGGCGTGCGCACGAGCGGCATGTTGATCGTCGTGAAGGTGATGCCCAGATCCGCGTACTCGCTCGACGCGCAACGCGTCCACGCATCCAGCGCTGCCTTCGACGCGACGTAGGCCGAGAAGCGCGGCGCATTGGTCAACACCCCGATCGAGCTGATGTTGACGATGTGGCCCTTCTTCTTCGCCACCATGCCCGGCAGCAGGCCCATCGTGACGCGCAGGCAGCCGAAGTAGTTCAGCTGCATCGTGCGTTCGAAGTCGTGGAAGCGGTCGTAGCTCGACTCGATCGCGCGGCGGATCGATCGGCCGGCGTTGTTGATCAGGAAGTCGACGCCGCCGTAGGTTTCGGTCAGCCATTCCACGAGCTTGCCGCAGCTTTGTTCGTCGGAGATGTCGGCCGAGAAGGTGACCACGGACGCGTCCTTGCCGGCCTTCTCGAGAATCTCCTTCTTCGCCTCGGCGAGCTTCACCTCGTCGCGGGCGCAGATGATCGTGATGGCGCCCGCCTCGGCGAACTTGATCGCCGCCGCCAGCCCGATGCCCGAGGAGCCGCCCGTCACCAGCACCACCTTGCCGGCGACGGTGCCGCGCAGCGAGCGATCGATGGCGAGTGCCGGGTCGAGGTGGCGCTCCCAGTAGTCCCAGATGCGCCAGGCGTAGTCGCGCAGGTCGGGGCATTCGATCCCCGAGCCCTTGAGCGCGGCCAGCGTCTCGCGGCAGTCGAACCGCGTCGGGTAGTTG
>CAJPFZ010000331.1 GCA_905339355.1 Burkholderiaceae bacterium | reverse complement strand
ATCCCGCCGGCGCTGGAGGGGCACGACCTGATGGTCTCGGCCAGCACCGGCAGCGGCAAGACCGCCTCGTTCATCCTGCCGGCGCTGCAGCGCATCCTCGCCGCCCGTGGCGACAACACCAAGCGGCGCGAAAAGGGCGTGGTCTACGGTCCGCGCATCCTCGTGCTGACGCCGACGCGCGAACTCGCGATCCAGGTCGCCAAGGCAGCCGACACCTACGGCCGCCAGGTGCAGGGGCTGCGTGTGGCCACTGTCGTCGGCGGCGTGCCGTACCCGGCGCAGATCAAGGCGCTGCGCGGGCCGCTGGACATCCTGATCTCCACCCCGGGCCGACTGCTCGACCACCTGCAGACCGGCAAGGCCGTGCTCGACAACGTCGAGGTGCTGGTGCTTGACGAAGCCGACCGCATGCTCGACATGGGCTTCATCGACGACATCCAGACCATCGCCGACCATGTACCTGCCGCGCGCCAGACGCTGATGTACAGCGCCACCTTCGCCGGCCATGTGGGCCGCCTGGCGCAGAACCTGTGCCGCGATGCCAAGCGCATCGACGTCGCCTCGCACACCGACACGCACGTCAACATCGAGCAGCGGCTGCACTGGGCCGACAACGCGACGCACAAGAACGCGCTGCTTGACCACATCCTCACCGAGCGCGACATGGAGCAGGCGGTGGTGTTCACGAGCACGCAGCGCGATGCCGACTGGCTGGCTGACCGCTTGGCCGACATGGGCCATGCCGTCGCGTCCCTGCACGGCGGCATGCCGCAAGGCCGCCGTAACCGCGTGCTGACGGGTCTGCGCACCAAGCAATTGCGGGTGCTGGTGGCGACCGACGTCGCCGCGCGCGGCATCGACGTGCCGACGATCAGCCACGTCATCAACTACGGACTGCCCATGAAGGCCGAGGACTACGTGCACCGCATCGGCCGCACCGGTCGTGCCGGACGCAACGGCCTTGCGGTGACGCTGGCCGAACGCATGGACAGCGGCATGATCCGCCGCATCCAGCAGTTCACCACGCAGAACATCCCGGTGGCGACGGTGGCGGGCCTCGAGCCCAAGAGCCCCGCACCGAAGATGTTCCCGCCCCGGGGCGATGGCCAGTTCGTCGGCCGCCCGCCTGCGCGCGGCAACGATGGCGCCAAGCGCTTCGGCAAGCCCTTCGCGCCGCGACGCGACGAGGGCTTCGCGCCGCGCCGCGACAACGCGTTCGCGCCGCGCGACGCCGGCAGCTTCGACCGCCGCGATGCGGCGCCGCGCCATGCCTTCGATCGCGCGCCGAGCGAGCAGGGCGCCTTTGCGCCTCGCAACGCCGGTGCCGGCAAGCCGGCGCATCGCCCAGGGGGAAAGCCCGGCTTCAAGCCGCAGCGTCCGCGGCCGGGCGGCTTCAGCCGCTGAGCGGCATGAAAAAGGGGCCTGCAGTTGCAGGCCCCTTTTTTGATGGACGGCTTGTCGCCGACCACGATCGCCAGACGCGCCGCCGAAGCAGCGCGCACCGTGTCGGATCACGGGCGGATCGCGATCTCGTTCTTGACTTCCTTCACGCCGTTGACGTCACGCGCGATCTTTTCCGCGGTGGAACGCTCCGTGGCGTTCTTCGCGAATCCCGACAGCATCACCGTGCCTTTCAGCGTCTCGACCTTGATGGCGCCGGCATCGACGGATTTGTTGTCGACCATGCGGGCCTTCACCTGGGTCGTGATGGTCGCGTCGTCGACGTAGGCGCCGACCGATTCCTGGCCGCGCACGACGGCGCAACCGGGCAACGTGATGAGGGCAGCCGCTGAGATCGCGATGGCCGCGGCGGCGGCGAGCGTGGAACGTGCATTCATGGTGGTTCTCCTGCTGGTTGATTGATGAGTTGGTGCCAACGGGCACTCAGGCGCGCCTCCGCAGGCATTGAAGCCCCGGCGCGCTGGAATTCAACTCTAGAAGCGCGCCGGTC
>CAJPFZ010000330.1 GCA_905339355.1 Burkholderiaceae bacterium | reverse complement strand
ATGCGCTGCGTGCAGATCACGCCCTTGGGCAGATGGGTCGAGCCGGAGGTGAACAGGAACTTGGCGATCGTGTCGGGGCCGACGGCCGCGTGGGCCGCGTCGACCTCGGGGCCGGGCGCGCTGGCCCGCAGCGCATCGAATGACGTTCCGCGGGCGCCCCCAGGCCCGCTGTCCGTGAACACCACCTCGGCGTCAGTCGGCACCGCCGCCGCGATCGCACGGCCATAGGTCGAGGCGTTCGAGGCGAACACCAGGCCGGGCGTCAGCACGCCGAGGATGTGCTTGAGCTTGCCGAAGTCCTGCGACATCAGCGAGTAGGCGGGCGACACCGGCGCATACGGCACGCCCGCCCACTGGCAACCGAGCCCGAGCAGCAGGTGCTCGAGGTCGTTGTCCGAGAGGATCGCCACCGGCCTGTCCGCGCTCAGCCCGCGCTCGATCAGCGCCTGCCCGATGGCGCGCGCGCTCCCCAGCGCCTCGGCGTAGCTGATGCGCCGCCAGTCGCCGCCGCGCACCCGCTTGGCAGCGAGCGTGCGTTCTGGCGCGTGCAAGGCCCAGTGCTGCAGCCGGTCGGTCAGACGGTCGGGGTAGGGAGACAGCGGCTCCCGCGCGCTGACGAGCGTGCTGCCGTCGGCGCGTTCGACGAAGTTCGCCGCCAGCGACCCACCGAGGGACACGGGTCGAAAGCTCATGACTCAGCGCTCTCCGGCGCGACCTTGCCGCCGCGCCCGGCGAGGAAATCGCGCATGCGGCCCTTGGCGCCGTCGTCGCCCTGGGCGATGGCCGCCATCAGCGCCTCGGTGAACAGCCCCTGCGCCTGCGGCTGCTCGGCGATGCGCGGCAGCGCCTGCATCACCGCGTAGTTCGACAGCGGCGCGTTGGCGGCCACCTTGGCTGCCAGCGCCATCGCCTTGGCGAGCCCTTCGCCGGGTCCCACGAGGTACTGCGACAGGCCGATGCGCAGGCCCTCCTCGGCATCGAAGACGTGGCCGGTCAGCATCATGTCGGTCATGCGCGCGAGCCCGATCAGCCGCGGGATGCGCGTCGAGCCGCCGCCGCCGACGAACAGGCCGCGCTGCCCCTCCGGCAAGGCATAGAAGGCGCTCGCCTCGGCCACGCGGATGTGCGCGGCGCTCGCGAGTTCCAGGCCACCGCCGACCACCGCGCCTTGCAGCACGGCGATCACCGGCACGCGGCCGAACTGGATCTGCTCGAAGGCGGCGTGCCAGCTGCGCGAATGCTCAAGGCCCTCGGCCGCGCTGCGTTCGCTCAGCTCCGACAGGTCCAGGCCGGCGCTGAAATGGTCGCCTGCGCCGCTCAGCACGACCACGCGCACCTCGCCGGGAAGCGAGACGAATGCGCGGTGCAGCTCGGCGATCAGCGCGTCGCTCAGCGCATTGCGCTTGGCGGCGCGCCGCATCTGCAGGTGGGCGATGCCTGCGTCGACCTGCAGGGCGAGCAAGGGTGTCTCGGAAAGGGTGGTGGTGTTCATCATGAAGCCGTAAAACGGTTCAGATGTTTAACTAATTCGCCGGACGCGGTTACGGGAAAAACCCGAACGCAGGCGCCCCAAGGGCATCCGTAGATTGATTAAATGAACTAATCAAATGGCCGGTCCGCACCGGCCGAGGCATGCTCAGCCGAAGCGCGTCTCGGCCTCGTCGAGCACCTCGTCGAGCACCGCCAGCAGTTCGGCGACGCTCACGGGCTTGGTGAGGTAGCGCAGTGCGCCGGCATCGTGCGCCGCTTCGATCTGCGACGTCAAGGCATCGGCAGAGACCATGACGACAGGGATGCCGGCGGTCGCCGGGTCGCTCTTCAGGTGGCGCAGCAACTCGATGCCGTCGATGTCGGGCAGGTGCATGTCCAGCAGGATCAGGTCGGGCCGCCGCGCGCGGATGGCGGCCAGACCGTCCAGGCCCGTCACCGAGACGTCCAGCAGCACCTGCGGCCGCTGCGCGAGCACGCCGCGCATCACCTCGACGTTGGTCTCGTTGTCCTCGACGTAGTGCACGATGCGGCGGTGGTAGCCGGGCGCACCGGTCGTCAGGCTGCCGAAGTCCGATCGCAATTCATGCGGCCCGTGAACCGCCGGCAGGCACACGACGAATGACGATCCTTCTCCGGCGACGCTGCGCGCCTGCAGCGTGCCTCCCATCAGCTCGGCCAGGCGCTGGCTGATCACGAGCCCGATGCCGGTGCCTTCCTGCTGCGAGCGCTCGCGGCCGAGCCGGTTGAAGGGCTGGAACAGCTCGCCCAGCTGCTCGGGCGTCATGCCGATGCCGGTGTCGGTGACGGTGATCTCCACCATCTCGCCGGCGCTGCGGCTGGCGACGTGGATGCGCCCGCCGTCGGTGTTGTACTTGACGGCGTTGCTCAGCAGGTTGATCAAGATCTGCTTGACCCGCGTCGCGTCGCCGCGCAGCACGGCGGCGTCGGCCGCCAGGTCGTGCGTGATGACGATGCCGCGGCGTGCTGCCTCAGCATCGATCATCGTGGTGGCGGCGGCGAGCAGCGCCTGCAGGTCGAGGGCCTCGATGCTCAAGCGCAGGTTGCCCGATTCGATGCGCGACAGGTCCAGCACGTCGTTGATCATCTCGAGCAGGTGCCAGCCGGCCTGCTGGATCTGCGAGACCCAGGGGCGCTGCGTGTCGGACAGCGGGTTGCGGCGGTCGAGCTCGAGCAACTGGGCGAAGCCGAGCATCGCGTTCAGCGGCGTGCGCAGCTCGTGGCTCATGCGCGACAGGAAGTCGCTCTTCGCGCGGTTCGAAGCCTCGGCGGCTTCGCGAGCGCGTTCGGCCTCCTGCAGCCGCAGATGCTCGGTGATGTCTTCGACCGCAGCGACGATTCGCCACGGCTGCCCGTCCTCGTTGCGCAGCAGCGAGACGGTGGTCTGCACCCACAGCACCTGCCCCGCCTTGTCGATGAAGCGCTTGTGCCGGCGGTACAGCGGGAAGTCGCCGTGCACCAGCTGGGCCGAGTACTGCCGGTCGAGCGGCACGTCCTCGGGGTGCGTGAAGGCGGCGGACGTCATGCGCAGCAGCTCGTCGGCGCTGTAGCCGATCAGCTCGCAAAAGCGCGCGTTGGTCTGCTTCACGTTGCCGTGCAGGTCGGTGTAGCACACGCCGATCGGCACGTTGTTGAAGATGTTGCGGAAGCGCTGCTCGCTGGCGCGCATCGCCGATTCGGCCTGCTCGCGTTCGTGGACCTGCTGCGTCAGCGCGGCCGTGCGTTCGCGCACCGCGAGCTCGATTCGGCGTGCGCGGCCCGTCACGGTCAGCAGCAGCGCACCCAGCACCGCCGCCGACATCAGGCCGACCAGCGCGAATGGCCAGGCATTGCTGTTGCCGGCGATCGGCATGGCAAGCGGGTCGGCGTAGATGCGCAAGTCCCATTGGCGTCCGGCGAAGGGGATCGGCCGCACGTGCAGCAAGTCGGACGGTTGGGTTTCGCACCCCTTCGGCCCGGAGAGCCGCCGCCGCGGCGCAAGCGGATCGGTGTCGAGCAGGCACACCGTGAGATAGCGCGGCACCTGGTCCAGCACCGCGCGCAGGGTGTCGTCCACGCGCAGCGTGACGAAGACCACGCCGCGCGCGGCCTCCACCCGCTCCTGCGCGGTGCGCGGCTCGCCGTCGTAGATCGCCTGGTAGACGACGACGCCGACCTGCTCGACGCCGCTCGGATCCTGCGTCAGCGCGAAGCCCGCGCTCGCGGCCGGCCGGTCGGTGCGAATGGCCGACTCGATCGCCGACCGCGCCGCCGGAATCGACAGCACGTTCACCCCGAGCGCGCTGCTGTTGCCCTCCATCGGCTCGATGTAGCGCATGGCCATCACGTCGTCGCCGGATGCCGCGTGGTCGGACGCGCCGAAGTCCGTGCGGTCGAAAACACGGTATCCGGCCGATCCTTCGGCGCGCACCTCGGCCTCGAACGCCGGGATGTCGGCGCGCCGCACCCGCTGGCTGAAGCCGAGCGCCTGCAAATAGCCGCTTTCGAGCCAGCCGCGCGACGCGCGGCGCAGTTCGTCGCGCGTGACCGCCTCGGATGCCATGTACACGCCGCGCAGCGCCTCCAGCGCATGCAGCGGATCGTGCAGCTGGAAGGCGAAGGTCGACGACGCGTTGAGCGCCTCGCGCTCGAAGTGCGCGCGAATGCGCTCGTCGTCCCAGCGCGCTACCAGCGCGATCATCGCGGCCATCAGCGCCGTGACCAGCACCAGCGTCAGCCCCACCGTGAGCCGGCGCAGCGCCCAATCGGCCCGCGGGCGGCCGATGAGCGTCAGAACGACGGGCGCGGCGATCAGGCAGCCCAGCGTGTCGCCGGCCCACCAGGTCAGCCACGTCACGCCGAGGTGGGCCGGCATCACGATGCCGGCGGCCCCGAGCGTGGCCGTGGCCACCGATGCGCTGATCAGGCAGGCGGCGACGGCACCCAGGCCGAAGAAGGTCGCGATGTCGCCGGGCTCGGTGAGCGTCAGCGGCTGGGGCACGAAGCGCTTGACGAGCGCTGCGCCGACGAGCGCCTGCAGCGCGGCGCCGCTGCCCAGCACGAGCGGCACCAGCGTGCGCAAGAGCACACCGTCGCCGGGCACGCCGAGCGAGAAATTGACGACAAACGAGCCCAGCAGCACGCCGGCGGCGGCTCGCCAGCCGTAGACCAGCACACCCACCAGCGCGATGCCGGCGGCCGGGTACAGCGGCGATGCGTAGCCCGGCACGATTGCGATGCGCAGCGACAACCAGCCGACAACGAAGTAGCTGGCCGCAATCGCGAGCGACTGCAGCAGGCTGCTGAAGAATCGGCGTTGACCGGGTGCTGTGTTCAAGGGGTGGTGCCGGCGCGGGCGCGATTCATGTCTTCACAGGCTCTCAAGCCACCTCGTGGCCGGTGGCGGCTTGCCAGATGTCGGTCCATTCCTCGGCATCGAGCCGCAACGCCAGCGCCGCTGCCGCCTCGCGCAGCGCCTCGATGCGGCGCGAGCCGACGACCGGCAGCGGCTGGCTGGGCAGGCGCAGCAGCCAGGCATGCGCCACGCTCGCCGGCGCGCTGCCGCGGCGCCGGGCGATGGTCTGCAGCGCGGCGCGCACGCGCTCGGCGGCCGGTTCGGTGCTCGTGAACAGCGCGCCGCCGGCGAGCGGCGACCAGATCATGGGCTTGACACGCAGACGCTGGCATTGCTCGAGTGTGCCGTCTTCGAGCGGCGCACGGTGCAGGGGGCTCAGCTCGATCTGATTGGTGCACAGCGGAAAGCGCGAATGCAACAGCTCGAACTGCGCCGGCGTGAAATTGGACACGCCGAAGTGGCGCACCTTGCCGGCGCCACGCAGCCGCTCGAAGGTGGCAGCGACTTCCGTGGCATCCATCAGCGGATCGGGGCGGTGGATCAGCAGCAGGTCGAGGTGGTCGGTGCGCAACTCGGCGAGGCTCGTGTTCACCGTCGCCTCGATGTGCGCCGCCGACGTGTCGTAACAATGCACGCGGTGGCCGGGCCGGTTGGGCGACACGAGCTTGATGCCGACCTTGCTGACGAGCTGCATGCTCTCGCGCAGAGCCGGCCGCAGCGCGAGCGCTTCGCCGAACAGCCCTTCGGCGGTGTAGCTGCCGTAGATGTCGGCGTGGTCGAAGCTCGTCACGCCCAGATCGATGCAGCCCTCGATCCAGCGCAACCGCTCCTGCGCGCTCCAGTTCCAGGCGGCGAGCCGCCACGCGCCAGCGACGATGCGCGACAGGCGGGGGCCGCCGGGGCTCAGTTCGACTTGTTCCATCGGTTCGTTGTCACAAAGACCTGGATGGCTTGCGGCGGACAGCCCATGTCTGGCAGCAACGGAAGGCCGTCTCAGACGTTGAACAGGAAGTTCATCACGTCCCCATCCTTGACCACGTACTCCTTGCCTTCGGCCCGCATCTTCCCGGCGTCCTTCGCCCCCTGTTCGCCCTTGTAGGCGATGAAGTCGTCGAAGGCGATGGTTTGCGCGCGGATGAAGCCGCGCTCGAAGTCGGTGTGGATCACGCCTGCGGCCTGCGGT
>CAJPFZ010000329.1 GCA_905339355.1 Burkholderiaceae bacterium | reverse complement strand
TACAACCCCGACACGATGACGCGCTCGCTGACGCCGTGGCAGCCGCCGTCCAAGCGCGTGGTCGCGACCTACGACGAGTCGGGCAAGCTCAGCAACGAAAGCGAGCTCAAGGCCTATGGCGAGACGCTCGCAAGCCTGTCGCAGCCCTACGACCCGAACGAAACCTTCTCGCTGACGCTGGAGCTCGACGCGACCGATGCACTCGAGAAGCCCGAACTGCATCCGGTGGCGGTGGCCACCGGCGTGGCCGACCGGCTGGCCGCGATCGAGATGCTGATGTATCCGCCCGGCGACAGCCTGCTGGGCGGCCTGCTCGGCTCGGTCAGCGGCTCGGTCTCCGCGTCGGCCGGCGGCTTGAGCGTGGGCGGCGGCCTGGATGCGGCCACCCAGCAGCTGGAGCGGCGCGACGCGCCGATCGTGCTCTTCTTCTGGGGGCCGGGCCGCATCGTGCCGGTGCGCATCACCTCGCTGTCGATCGAGGAGCAGCAGTTCTCGCCGCTGCTGTACCCGACGCGCGCCAAGGCGACGATCGGCGTGCGCGTGCTGGACCTGGACGACCTGGTGCAGGTCACCGGCGACCCCGCCACCGGCGCCGCCGCCGAGCTGGCGCGCGCTTGCTACAAGTTCACGCGCGGGCAGAAGGAGGTGCTGGCCACAGCCAACCTTGCCAACGCGGTCGAGTCGATCATCGGCATGCTGCCCGTGTGATCGAAGGAGCAACACGACCATGACCCTCTTCGATCCCAAGAGCCGCTATACGGGGCTACCCACCGTGCTGATGGTCGATGCGCGCGGCCGCACGGTCGAAGTCGTGCCGCCGGCACCCGCGCCGCTGCAAGGCCTGCGCGGGCGCCATCTGCGCCGCCAGGGCGAGCGTGCCGATCACCTTGCAGCGCTGTACCTCGCCGACCCCGCTGCCTTCTGGCGATTGGCCGAGATGAACGACGCGATGACGGCCGAGGTGCTGTCCGAGTTGCGCGAACTCGACATTCCGCACAAACGCTGACCGAGACCTCCCATGCCCCAAGGCTGCGCGGTGCTTCCCAACGGTGTGCCCGATCCCACGCTGGTTCAGCCGGCGCGTGTGGAGGTCATCGAGGCGGTCGGTGCGAGCACCACGTTCCGGCTCTTCTTCGACTTCCGCATCGAGGACGGCGACCTGCCCTTGCTCAAGGAGCCGCGTCTCGGACCGGAGGCGGAAATCGCGCTGCGTGTGCCCGACGGCCCCCTCGCCTTCCAGGTGCTGGTACGCGGGCCGGTCACGCAGCAGCGCATCTCGATCGTGACCGGCGGCGCAGGCTCGGTGCTCGAAGTCATCGGCGCCGACGCCACCATTGCGCTCGCGCGCGAGCACAAGGTGAATGTGTGGCCGTCGACCACCGACTCGGCGGCGATCATCCAACTGCTGGCCGCGGCGGGCCTCGCACCGCTTGTCTCCCTGCCGTCCACCGTGGTCCACGTCGAGACCAAGAACGCTCTGGTGCAGCGCGAGCCCGACCTTCACCTCATCCGCCGCCTCGCGCGCCGCAACGGCTGCTGGCTGTGGCTGGAGTACGACCCAGTGGCCGCATTGCCGATCGCGCGGGTCGAGCGCCCGCCGGTCGACCAGCCGCCCGCGCTGCAGCTGCACCTCGCCGGGCCGAACCGCAACATCGAGGAGGCGACGATCGAATGGGACGTCGAGCGTGTCGTCGCCGCCGACGCGTCGCACCGCGACCCCTTCAGCGCCAGCGAGCTGGACGGCGCCGCCGAGCGTTCCCCACTGAACGGCCTGGCCGATCAGGTGGTCGCCGACATCGTGTCCGCACCGCGCAAGGCGCGCCTCGCGATGCCGGTCGACGACGCCGGCGACCTGCTCGGGCGCAGCGAGGCGGCGCTGATCGAGGCGGGCTGGTTCGTGCGCGCCAGCCTGCGGGTACGCGGGCGCGTGCTCAAGCGCGTGGTGCGCGCCCACAGCGTCGTCGAGGTGCTGGGCGCGGGCACGCGCCATTCGGGCAAGTACATCGTTTCGCGCGTCATGCACACGATCGACGACGACGACCACCTGATGGACGTGACGCTGATGCGCAACGGCTGGAACTGACACGATGAACCACGAGGCCCTTCTCGACTTCCAGAACGCCCAGCTGAACAAGGTGTGGGGCAAGTACGCCGGCAAGGTGGCCGGCAACACCGACCCGCAGCAGATGGGCCGGCTGCAGGTGACGTGCCCCGCGGTGCTGGGTGCCGTGCAGGTGTGGGCGATGCCCTGCGTGCCCTATGCCGGGCCGGGCGTGGGCTTCTACTTCATTCCGCCGGTGGGCGCCGGCGTGTGGATCGAATTCGAGGGCGGCGACGTCTCGCGCGCCATCTGGAGCGGCTGCTACTGGGCCAAGGGCGACCTGCC
>CAJPFZ010000328.1 GCA_905339355.1 Burkholderiaceae bacterium | reverse complement strand
AGCCACCCGGCGAGCGCCGCCCCGAGCAGCTGGAACACACCGGTCAGGAAATGGAAGGCGCCGAACCCGGTGGCACGCAGCTGCGCGGGCGACGCCTCGGCAACCGCCGCCGACAGCGCACCCTGCGTCAGTCCCATGTGCAAGCCGTAGAGCGCCACGCCGAGCCACAGCCCCCAGGGGTTGCTCCACCAGCCGACCGCGGCGTACGCGGCGGCGAGTACCGCGAGGCCTGCATAGAGCCGCCCTCGCCGGCCCTCGCCTGCGCCCAGCAGGCCGGCGGGATAGGACGACAAGGCGTAAGCCAGGCTCATCACGATCATGACCAAGGGGATCATCGCGAGCGGAACCTGCAGCTCCTGCGCTCGCAGCACCAGAAACGCCTCCGACAGGCGGGCCAGCGCGAACAGCGCGGCCATCGCCATCAGGGCGCCGAAAGCCGGAGGAAAGCTACGCAGCGAGCGCCATTGCAGCGGGTTGGTCCGCTGGGTCGCCACTGGCGTCTGGCGCGGCGGCTCCTTCAGCCCGATGGCAAGCATCGCCACCGCAAGGAGAGCGGGCACCGAAGCGGCCCAGAGCACCGAGCGAATGTCGCCGTCCCAGAGCAGCAGCAGGCCCATCGCGAGCAGCGGTCCGAGCACCGCGCCCACCGTGTCCAGCGCCTGGCGCAGGCCATAGGCCACGTCGCGCTGTGCCGGCGGCGTCACGTCGGCGACGACCGCATCGCGCGGCGCGCCACGAATGCCCTTGCCGATCCGGTCGATGAAGCGTGCGGCGACCACGACACCGGCGCTCGTCGCGAGCGGAAACAGCGGCTTGGTGAGCGCTCCCAGGCCATAGCCGAGCAGGATCAACGGCTTGCGTGTCGCGAAGCGGTCGGACAGCGCGCCGGACACGAGCTTCATCATCGACGCCGTCGCTTCGGCGATGCCTTCGATCACGCCTACGGCGAGCACCGACAGGCCAAGCACCGCAGTCAGGTAGACCGGCAGCACCGCGTGGATCAGCTCGGACGACATGTCCATGAACATGCTGACGAAGCCCAGTACCCACACCGCGCGCGGCAGCGGTGAGGCTCGATCGCGCTTGCGATGCGGTGCGCCAGGCTCGATCGGCATAGTGACCGGGATCGTACCCGAGCGTTCTGCGCCGCGAAGCGGTTCATGCGCCATCGCGAGAGCAGCTCCCCGCGCATGTAGGCGTCAGCCGACAACCGGACGCGCGAATCGCCGAGTGCCGTGCGCCGGCCGGCTCCGTACGATGGCCTCACCTTGGAGGAACACCATGTCAGAACACGACACCAGCAACTCATGGGTCCGGCGCTGCGCCCAACGTCTGCAATGGCGGCACGGCATGACACCCGACGTGGCGACCGAACTCGCGACCGAAGCCTTTGCCTGCGTCGGCGCCGACGGCGGCTGCCCGGAACGCACAGCCGATGAAATGCTCCGAATGCCGATGGAGGTGTGAATCATGGCCACCTGGACGAGCTTCCCCAGCATGCCGCAAGCGCCGTGGCAGGATCTGTTCGCGCGCTACCTCGAGACCTTGCGGCCCGACATCAGCGAACAGGTGCTGCGCGAGCTGGCGGCCGTGGCCTGGATCGAGGCCTGCGAGCTGTCGCCGTTCGAGGCGGCGGAGTTGGAGGCCGCCTCCTGGCGCGAGTACCGCCCGCATTAATCGCCGAGTCTTCACCGCGTTCCGGTAAACACCAATGGCTGCAACGGCCGCGTCCGCCCGCATGCGGCTCTTCGCCTGGGCCATGGCCGCCCTGCTCGGCGCCTGCACCTCGCCACTCGGGACCGGCCCGGCCAGGACCGCGCTGAACGGCAGCAACGAGGTGCCGCCTGTGGCGACTGAGGCTTCAGGCGAGGTGCTCTTCAGGGTCGAGCGCGACGGGAGCATCCAGGGCAAGGTCACGACACAGGGGCTCGCCGCCACCGCCGCCCACATTCACGAGGGCGCCAGCGGCAGCAACGGCGCCATCATCGTGCCGTTGGCGAGAACCGCGGAAAACGAATGGGCGGTGCCGCCGGGCACACGCCTGAGCGATGCGCAGCTGAGCGCCTATCGCGCCGGCAACCTCTATGTGAATGTGCACAGCGCCGCGTACCCGGGCGGCGAGATTCGCGGCCAGCTGTCGCCGTAGGAGCCGGCGAGGCTTTGAGGGTTACCAGGCTCGCAGGCTCTGCGGGATGCGCGCCTTGAACTGTGCAAGGTAAGGCCCTTCGCGGTGCACCGCGACGCCGTGCTTCTGGTAGCCGAACACCGGATAAGACCCCAGCTGCGCCGCCGTTTCCGGACAGGTGATCGTCAGCCGTACCCCGCGCGTGCGGCCGAAGGCGAGTGCCTTGTCGAGGCGGACGATCGAGCCCTCGGGGTCGCCGCTGACGTTGCAGCTCGTGCACAGCGGCGCGCAGTGGTTGAGCCCGCCCCACAGCGGGTCCGGCGGCGTCCACAGGAACGACGCTTCGATGCGCTCGAACAACTCGCGGTGGATACCGTCGAGCAGCAGGCCCTGATGCGTGCCATCGCGGATGCAGGCCGACTGGAAATCCGGGCTGCGAAACTGCACCCGGATGAAACTGCCGGCCATGCGGGCGAACTGCGTCGCCGTGCTGAACTCCTCGGGCAGCCGGCTCGGATCCGTCTGGTGCAGAAAGCGCGCCATCGAGCCGATCGCCGTCCCGTAGTTCTTGCCGGCCAGTCGCATCTTCGCGTCATCGAGCTGCCGCGCGCCGGCGCTCGTGGGCGCCGCGAGCAACACGAAGACGGTGGGCAGCTGAACGATGATCGGGTGGTGCTGCACTTCGCCGACCGCCAGTTCGAAGGCATCACGGTGGCGGATGTCGACGATCTTCATGCCGGCACCTTCAGCATCTCGACGCGCGGGCGCAGCAGGCTGCCGGCGTCCACGATGTCTGGCTCGATGTCCAGGCGCTGCAGCAGTTCGTAGGCGCTGGCGGTGGCCGCGCTGATCACCGGCAGGCCGAAGCGCTGCTCCGCTTCCTCGATGACCGGCAGCGACGGCATCTGCACACACGCCGAGAGCACCAGCGCGTCGGATCCCGAGAAGTCCATCTGCGACGCCAGCGCGAGCAGCTTGTCCGGGTCCAGGCGGCCGACCTCGACGTTGTCCACCACCTCCAGCGAGCGGCTGTGCACGACGGTGATGCCGTATTCGCCCAATGTCGCCGCGACGCGTTCGGTCAGCTGCTTGTGGTAGGGCGTGATCATCGAGACACGCGACGCGTTGAGCGCCCTCAGCGCGTTGACCAGCGCCCCCGCGCTCGTGACGACTGCCGGCGCCTTGCCCCCCGACGGCGTGCTCATGCAGGGGCGGGCGAGACGCGCCTGCGTGCTCTGGATGCCGTCTCGTCCCTTGAGCATCAGCGCCACGAGGCAGGCGTAGATGAGCGCATCGACCCGCGCGTCGCACAGTTCGTCGACGGCCTTCTCTGCCGACTCGTTCATGCGCTGCAGCGCCTCGGGCGTCACTTGCTGCAGCCGCAGGCGCGACGAGTGGCAGGTGAACCTGTAGCCGCCGCTTGCCTGCTGCCGTCGCAGCAACTCGGGGATCTCGCTCTCCAACGTGGTGTTCGAGCTCGGAACGATCAATCCGATCCGATGCGGCTGCGTGGTCGAGCGCATGTGGGACTCCTCCGGTGCGATGCATCGCCTGGCGGACGGGCCGTCCGGCGGCGACTTCCCGGATACATACGCAAAAGCGTCCCGAAACCGGACAACGGCACGCGGCACCCCCTCGAATCAATGCCCTCGATCGGGCGGTAGACCACGGGCGCCCTGTCGCCTGTAATGACATCGGGTTCGGTCGTACAGGGGATTCCGCATGAAACTCTCGCTCTCCGCTGCGCCGCAGCGCGGGTCGTCCTCCAGGCGGACGGAATGGAGCTGGTGCGGCTTCGGTGCGGGCCTGCTCGGCTACGTCGTGCTGTCGGCCGTTTTCGGTGCCGTGCCCGAGGACGCGTGGCCGAAGGCAATGTGGCTGGTGGTGGGGCTGGTACCCGCATCGATGGGGCTCTTCGCCGGCTTCACGCTGGCAAGCCTCCTGGATTGATCGCCGCGCACGTGCGGCGCCTCACGAGAGCGCCATGCCGTCCTATAGGATCGGCAGTCCGCTGACACGCACGACACCCGTCACCCCGCCATGGTCCTGCTCTACCTGACTGGCCTCGCCGCACTCGGGCTCTTCGCTGGCATCGCGTGGTATCTCGCGCCGCTCAAGCCGAACGTCATCGCCCTGCAGCTTGCCTTCACGCCGAAGTCGTTCGGAGAGGTCGTGCACTTCTGGTCTGCCGAGCAGCTGCTGCGATTCAGGACGCATCTGCTCGTCGACTACGCCCTGCTGTCGAGCTACGGCGCGTTCGGCTACCTGCTCGCCTCCCGCACCCGGGTCTTCGATCCGCTGCCGTCCGCGCTTCGCCATTGGGCGACCTGGGCGTTGCCGATCGCCGCGGGTTTCGACGCCGCCGAGAACGCACTTCACTGGTGGCTGACCGAGGTTCCACGCTTCGGCTTGCGCGGCGTCTATCTGCTCGCCGCCTCGTGCGCGTCGGTGAAGTGGCTTCTCCTGCTGGCGTATGGGGCCACGCTGGTCTTCGCGCTGGCGCGAAAGGAGCGCTGGACCTGAGCGCGGCCGGTCAGTCGCGCTGCCCGGAAATGTAGTGTTCGAGCTGGTCGATGATGAACTGCTGCTCGGAGATGGTGGCTTTGACCACGTCGCCGATCGAGACGAGGCCGATGAGCTGGCCGTCCTCCAGCACCGGCAGGTGGCGCAGCCGGTTCTCGGTCATGAGCGCCATGCATTCATCGCTGGTCTGGTGCGGGTGCACGTACATCACCGGGCTCGACATGACCTCGGCGAGCCGCGTGTCTTTCGAAGAGCGCGCCATCAGCACGATCTTGCGCGCATAGTCGCGCTCCGAAACGATGCCGACGACCTTCCCGTCTTCGACCAGCACCAGCGCACCAATGTTCTTCTCGGCCATCAGTTTGACGGCGTCGTACACCGAGGCTGTCGGCCCCATGGTGTAGACGGTTCGATGCTCCTTGGATTGGAGTATCTGGGCAACGGTCTTCATCTCTCTCGCCTCCAGAACGGTCGACAGGTGCAGCGCTCACGTCCCGCGCCGATGCCGGTCAATCTACCCCATTCCAGAGTCAATCAGCCCATTGCGAAGTCGCGTTGGGTTGCGCGCGAGCAATGAACGGCGCGGGAGCCGTTTCCACGAACTGCCGGCGCAGCAGTTCTTCCATCTCCGATCGGGTTCCCGTGGGGCCGATGAAGTTCCAGCCCTCGGGCAGCTTCCACAGCATCGGCCAGACGCCGAATTCGTTCGAGCCGTTGACGATGATCGCGAAGCTGTCCATGGGCGGGGAGCATATCGGTCGTTCGCGCGGCTGAGGGAGGTACGAATTGGCGCATCCCTGCAGTTCGGTGCTCATCCGGCCCGGCAGGGCGGGCCGCGCACGAATGCTTTTGCTTTCGGCGACACGGAAGCCGCACCGACGCGGCGTGTCAGCGTGAAGAATCCACAGAACCGGAAAAATGGTTGCTTTTGCAGCGCACCACGCTTAGAGTCCCCCACCATGGATCTTGAAGGCACCGCCCGCTGTCTGGCCGAACTCGGTAACGTTTGGCGTTTGCGCCTGTTCGCGCTGCTCGTGCGCGCCGGCCGGGACGGGTTGACGATCACTGAATTGCGCAACGAGCTGGGCATGCCAGCGTCGACCCTGGCGCATCATCTGCGCGGCATGGTCGCAGGCGGTGTCGTGACGCAGGAACGCCAGGGCCGCGAGGTCCGGTGCCGTCCGGACTTCAAGCTGATCGAAGCCGCCTGGGCGTACTTCCGCGACGAATGCTGCAAAGGTGCGCCCTCGACCACGACACGCGTCGCGTTGCCGGCTCGCCGCGGCACCGCCGCACGCTGAGGCCACCCCCGGTTCCGACTGTGCGCAACACGATGCGTCGCTGATTCCAACATAACCATTTTTCCGGCTTTATGGTTTTCTTTCACGGAGGCTTCGCATGAATTCCCGCCCTTTCCCGGACATCGCGCCATGACGCGGCCACCCCTGCCCGCGGCCGCTGGCGGCGGCCTGATCGAACGCCGATCGTTCCTTGCCAGCGGCGCCCGACTCGCGGTTGCCATTCCGCTTGCCGCCGCCGGCATGCCGGCCCCCGCGCAGCCGCCCCTCGCAGCCAACCGCCCTGAGTGGATGAAGACGCTCGGCGGCGCCGACCAGGCCTATGGCGGTCCGTCGCCGCACGAGGGTGAAGTCGTGCGCCGCACGCACACCCGCGCCGCGGGAACTGCCGGCTTCTCGACCTGGCGTACGCCGATCCAGGATCAGCGCGGCATCATCACCGCGAGCGGTCTGCATTTCGCCGTGCATCACAACGGCCTGCCGGACATCGATCCTGCGCGCCACCGCCTCGTGCTGCACGGCCTCGTCGAGCGGGCGCTGCAGTTCGATGTCGAGCGGCTGCTTCGCTACCCCATGGTCTCGCGCGTGCAGTTCCTCGAATGCTCGGGCAACACCGCGGCCAACGCGATGTCGCCGACGGCGATGGACGTGAACGCGCAGGAGCTGTTCGGCGAAGTGTCGTGTTCGGAATGGACGGGCGTGCCGCTCGCACTGCTGATGCGCGAAGCGGGGGTGAAGCCGACTGCGTCGTGGGTCGTTGCCGAAGGCGCCGACGGCGGCTCACACCAGCGCAGCCTGCCGACCTCGAAGCTGCTGGACGATGCGATCGTGGCGCTGTACCAGAACGGGGAGCGGCTGCGTCCATCGCAGGGATACCCGATGCGCCTGTTCGTTCCCGGCTGGGAAGGCAACGTCAGCGTCAAGTGGCTGCACCGGCTCGAGTTCACCGACCAACCCGCCTACACCAAGGATGAATCGGGGTTGTACAGCGAGGTGCTGGCCGACGGGCGCATCGAACGCTTCAGCTTCGCGATGGGCGTGAAATCGGTGATCACCCATCCGTCGGGCCGGCAACTGCTCCCGGAGCCCAATGGCTTCTACGAACTGGGCGGGCTCGCCTGGTCAGGACACGGGCGCATCGTGCGCGTCGAAGTGTCGGCCGACGCTGGCCGCAGCTGGGCCGACGCCGCGCTGCATGGCCCCACGCTGCCGAAAGCGTTCACGCGCTTTACCATCCCGTGGCAGTGGGACGGCAAAGCCACGACGCTGATGAGCCGCGCCACCGACGAGCACGGCCGCACGCAGCCGACCCGCGCCACCTGGAAGAAGCGCTACGCGGCGCACGCCTTCAACCACTACCACGCGGTGCAGGCCTGGCGCGTGCACAAGGACGGCCGTGTCGAGAACACCTATGCATAGCAAGCCTGCGGCGATCGCCGCTCTGCTGGCCGGCTTCATGCTGGGCGCGCCGCCGGCACTCGCCGAGCCGTCGCTCGCTCTCGGTCTGCCGGTCGATGCGGCCGAACTCGACCGGATCTCGATCACCGTCTACCCCAATGGGCGCGGCCTCCCGGCGGGTTCGGGCAGCGTGCGCGAGGGCAAGCAGCTCTACGCGCAGCAATGCGCAGCCTGCCACGGCGCGAAGGGCATCGAGGGGCCGGCGTCGCGGCTGGCCGGCTCCGACGGCTTCATCGCGTGGAACGACCCGCTGCGCATCTTGCGCATACGCAAGCAGCCGCTGCTGGTGCTCTCCGTCGGGGCGCAGTGGCCCTACGCAACGTCGCTGTTCGACTACGTGCGCCGCGCGATGCCGCACCACGCGCCGAAGAGCCTCGGCAGCGACGAGGTCTACGCCGTCACGGCGTACGTGCTGCGCCTCAACGGCCTGCTGGACGACGACGCGACGCTCGACCGGGCAAGCCTGCCCCGCATCGTCATGCCGGGCCTGGCGCGCGGCGTGTCGGCCTGGCCGATGGAGTCTGCGGGCGGTGCCGCGTCGGGCGCCGATGCCCTCACCGCTCCGCGGACGCCTTGACAAGGTGGTCCAGCGTCATTCGCTTGCGAAGCCGCACCGAAGGGACTATGGTCATTCGAGTTGATCTGAACAAGCGCAAGACGGGAGGCCGAGATGTGGAACGCCGAGATATTCACCCGCATGCGCCTGCCCGAGCCCGGCGACCTGGCGGGTGCCGGACGCCGTTTTCTCGCCGAGGGCGACTCCTGGTTCACCTTGGGAACATTGAACTTGAGCCAGGGCACGAACGTGCTGCTCGAGCTGAAGTTCAAGCAACGCAACGCCGTGATGAGTTGGGCCTACCCCGGCGATACGCTGCAACGGATG
>CAJPFZ010000327.1 GCA_905339355.1 Burkholderiaceae bacterium | reverse complement strand
CCCGAGGGGCTCGGAGACGTGCAGGAGGCCATCGACATGGCCTATTACATGGCCGGAGAAGGCAGGAGGCTTTCCGGCGAGACTGTCCCCTCAGAGCTTTACGCCAAAGACTGCAAATCAGTGCGCTCTCCAATAGGCGTTTTCGCCCTCATAACACCCTGGAACTTCCCGACCGCGATACCCGCTTGGAAGATATTCCCCTGCCTCATAGCCGGGAACACGGCGGTGTTCAAGCCTTCGAGCTACACGCCTGTGGCAGCTACCCGCCTGGTCGAACTTATCGTAGAAGCAGGGCTTCCCCCGGGCGTCCTGAACCTCGTGCACGGCACCGGGGATTCGACCGGCGAGTACCTGGCGACCCATCCAGGCATAGACGGGGTTTCCTTTACCGGTTCTACGGCAGTCGGCGAGAAACTCGCCAAGCTCTGCGGCGGCCTCGACAAGGAGATATCGTGCGAGATGGGCGGGAAAAACCCCATAATCGTCATGGACGACGCGAAGCTCGACCTGGCTGTCGAAGGCGCGCTGTGGGGCGCGTTCGGCACCTCGGGCCAGAGGTGCACAGCTGCGAGCAGGCTCATCGTCCATGAGAAAGTCCACGGACGCTTCCTCGAGATGTTCCTTGGCTCCGCCCGAAAGCTCAAGGTCGGAGACGGGCTCGCCCCCGGCACCCACATGGGGCCTGTTATAAACGGACAGCAGATGAAAAAGGTGCTCGACTACATCGAAATAGGCAAAAAAGAAGGCACGAAACTGGCCCTCGGCGGCAATGCCATGAAAGAAGGCGCGCACGCAAAGGGCTTTTTCATAGAGCCGACCGTCTTCACGGACGTGAAAGCTGATATGAGGATAGCCCAGGAAGAGATATTCGGCCCGGTCGTAGCTGTTATAAAGGCTGCAGACCTCAACGATGCCATAAACATAGCCAACGGCGTCAAGTACGGCCTGTCTTCCTCCATATACACGCAGGACGTCAACAATTCGGCAATAGCAGAGCGAGATCTCGACGCCGGCATAGTCTACATAAACGCCCCAACGATAGGCGCGGAGATACAGCTGCCGTTCGGCGGGACGAAAAAAAGCGGCCTCGGCAGGAAAGAGGCCGGGGGCCGGGGCGGCGCCCTTGACATGTTCACAAAATGGAAGGTCATCTACAGGGACTTCAGCGGCCGGCTCCAGAAGGCGCAGATAGACTGACGCCTCTGGCATCCCGGAGCCCAGCACGCCTCTTTTTCGCCCTCGCCGCCTTCAAATCTTCTGTAAATCACGATGCCTTTCTGTTATAATCCGCCACAAAAATATTGTCAGGAGGAGGGCATGGACCCAGTGCATTTCACCGGTAAAGAAGTCTTGGATATGGCCGTCAGGATAGAAGAGAACGGCATGAGGTTTTACGCTGACGCTTCCAAGGCGGCGAAGTCCAATCAATTGAAAGACCTTTTCAGGGTTCTCTCTGAAGAAGAAGGCACCCATATAAAGATGTTCCTCGAG
>CAJPFZ010000326.1 GCA_905339355.1 Burkholderiaceae bacterium | reverse complement strand
CGCGCCCACTCCAACGCACCGGCGACACGCGCCGTCAAGTGCCCGATAGGCGGCGCTTGCGACGCGCGATCCATCCGAGGCCAGCCAGGCCCAACAGCAGCAGCGTCCAGGTCTGCGGCTCCGGCACCGCCACCGGTGCGGTGCCGATGATCAGGTCCTGGACCTGGCCGTTGGTCAGGGCCTCGATATGGTATTGGGGCGCAAACGACGACAGGTTCGTCAGCACCGTATTGATCTGTGCGAACGCCGCCGCGCCGGCGAGGTCGGCGGCGTTCAGAGGTTCGCCGATGAACTCTCCGCTCGTCAGATCGTAGGTGCTGCCTGGCTCGTAGAGGATCTCCCACAGCGCCGACTGGAACGCCGCGGACGTGCTGCCGTCGATGACGAACACCGGCGCGGCGCTGAACAGGCGGCTGAGATCGTCCGCCTTGGCTGCGCCGAAGTGCACGGCGCCCTCGAGGCGGGTGTACTCGTATGGCGTGCCGAACGCGAGCTGCTGGGTCAGCTCGGCGCAGTAGGCGGCGAACGACGTGGGGGGCGCGAGAACCACCTGCGCGCGGGCGCCCATGCGCATCGCGAGGCTGGTGCCAGCGTCGAGGATGAGTCCTTCGAATTGACCAGCGGGCCCGGTGAATGACGCATCGTCACTCTGCACGCTGACGCTGGTGGGCGGGAACGGAAACCTGGTGATGTTGACCGTGATGGCCTGAGCGCTGCCGCCGGCGAGCCACAGCGCTGCACACAAGGCCCCAGTTCTTGCACGCATGATCGACCGCCTCCCGCCTTTGAACACCATCGTCGAATGTATGGCGGCCGCGCGGCGAAGGGCACCCCCCTACATCACAAAGGGATGTGGCAATCGCACGCATCGCGTCGGTGCCGTCCGCGCACGCCCGCTCCGCTCTAGACTGGTCGGCTATGGACGACAGTCCCGCCGGTATAGAAGCCGCCATCGCCGCGCTGGAGGCGCAGCGGGGCGTGCTCGGCGACGCCGTCGCCGACATCGCGCTCGCCACGCTGCGCGAGAAGCTGGCCTCGGCCAGCGTACGTGCTCAGGGCGGCGAGCAGCAACTGCGGGCGGTGACCGTGCTGTTCATGGACGTCGTCGGCTCCACCGTCCTGACCCGCCAGCTCGACCCGGAAGACGTTCATGCCGTCATGGACGGCGCCCTCGAGAGCTTCACCAGGATCGTGCTGGCCCACGACGGCCGGGTGCTGCAGTACGCCGGCGACTGCCTGATTGCCGCCTGGGGCACCCGGGAAGCTCGCGAGGACGACGCGGAACAGGCGGTGCGCGCCGGCCTGGACATCCTGGCACAGGCCCGCGAGCAGTCGGCCCAGGTGGCCCGCCTGCATCGCTTCGAGGGCTTCGACGTGCGCGTGGGCGTCCACACCGGCGCGGTGCTGCTGGGAGGCGGCGTCGATGGCGGCAACACCATCCGCGGCATCGCCGTGAACGTCGCCGCCCGCATGGAGCAGACGGCGCCCCCCGGCGGCCTGCGCATCAGTCACTCGACCTACCGCCAGGTGCGGGGGGTGTTCGACGTCTGCGAAGAGCCCCTGATCGAGGTCAAGGGCATCGCGCAGCCGGTGCGAAGCTACCTGGTGCAGCGGGCCAAGCCGCGTGCCTTCCGCAGTGCCGAGCGGGGCGTCGAGGGCGCGCAGACACGCATGGTGGGGCGCGACGCCGAGTTCGCTCGCTTGACCGAGACCTTCGACGCCGTGCTCGAAGACCGCACCCTGTCGACGGTCACCCTGGTCGGCGAGGCCGGCATGGGCAAGACGCGCCTGATGCACGAGTTTCAGCACTGGATCGAGCTGCGGCCGCAGACGCTGTGGTACTTCCAGTCCCGCGCGCGGGTGCACGGCAGCAGCGTGCCCTATGGCCTGCTGCGCGACCTGTTCGCCTGGCGATTCGAGATCGCGGACAGCGATCCCGCGCCGGTGGCGCGCGACAAGCTGGCGCGCGGCTTCGGCAACGTGTTCGGCGACCGCGCCGAGGAGCAGACGGCGCTGGTCGGCCAGCTGATCGGGCTGGACTATGCCGACAGCCCCTTCATCGCCGGCATCGCAACAGACGCGCGGCAAATCCGCGATCGTGCGGTCCATGCGGCGGCGCAGTACTTCCGCCTGCTGCTCGAAGGCGGCGGCGACGGCATCGTCGTGCTGCTCGACGATCTGCAGTGGGCCGACGACGGATCACTGGACTTCATCAACCATGTCGGCCAGGCCTGTCGCGACCTGCCGGTGATGGTGATGTGCCTGACGCGTCCGGCGCTGTTCGAACGTCGCCCGCTGTGGGGCAGCGGGCAGGGCAACCACGAGCGCATCACGCTGGCGCCGCTGTCGCGGCGCAGCAGCCGCGAACTGGCCGACGAGATCCTGCGCCACATCGATCCGGTTCCGGCGGCCCTGCGTGAACTGGTGACCAGCAGCGCCGAAGGCAATCCGTACTTCATCGAGGAGCTGGTCGCGATGCTGATCGAGGATGGCGTCATCGTGACGCACCTCGACGGGGACGACGAGCATTGGCACGTCGATGCGGACCGGCTGCTGGAGGTGCACGTGCCGCCGACCCTGGCGGCACTGCTGCAGGCCCGGCTGGACGGGCTGCCGCCGGCCGAGCGCAGAGCGCTGCAGCAGGCGAGCGTGATCGGCCACGTGTTCTGGGATGAACCGCTGGCCCGCATCGAAGCGTCGTCGATCGGTGCACTCGACGCGATCACCCGCCGCGAACTGGCCCATTGCCGCGAGACGACCAGCTTCGACGGCACGCACGAATACGTCTTCAAGCACCACCTGCTGCACCAGGTCAGCTACGAGAGCGTACTCAAGCGCCAGAAGCGCGAGCAGCACCGCCTGACCGCCGAATGGCTCGTGGCCCGCAGCGCCGGGTGCAATGCGCAATTCAACAACCTGATCGCCCAGCATTTCGAGCGGGCCGGCGACCTGGCCAGCGCCGCCGTCTACCTGGGCCGCGCCGGCCAGGATGCCGCACGCGCGTATGCCAACGCCGAGGCCCTGAGCTGCCTCGGCCGCGCGCTGGCGCTCACGCCCGAGGACGCACACGAGGCGCGCTTCGACCTGCTGGTCGCCCGCATCGTGGTGCTCAGCAACATCGGCCGGCGCGTCGAGCAGGAAATGGACGTGGCCGCCCTGGAACACCTCGCGCAGACGATGGGAGACGACAGCCGGCGCGCGCGTGCCGCGGGCTTCCGCGGTTCGCTGTCCGTGGCCACGGGCAACTACCGCGCTGCCTGCGAGGCCGGCGCAAGCGCCGTGGCCTGGGCCGAGGCCGCCGGTGCACCGGACGCAGCGCTGTCGGCGCGAATGAACTGGGCGCGCGCGCTGCACTTCATCGGCGACCCCGGTGCGCAATGGCATTCGGAGCAGTCTCTCGCGCTGGCGCGCCAGGCCGGCGACCGCAGATTGGAGAGCGCAGCGCTGAACCAGCTCGGCATCGTCGCGCGCAAGCAAGGGCATTACGCCGAAGCGCGTGCGCATTACCAGCGGGCACTGCAGCTCGCACGCGAGAACGGCGACCGGGCGATGGAGTCCGGCGTGCTCAACAACCTGGGCGACATCGAGCGCTACCTGGGCAACCACGATGCGGCCTTGCAGCACCTGCGCGCCGGGCGCCGGGTGTGCGTCGAGATCGGCCAGCGCATGAGCGAGTCCTACGTGCTGTGCAACCTGGCGCAGGTGGCGCAGGCGTGCGGCGACGCCGCTGCGGCGCTCGATTGGGGCACCCAGGCCGAGGCGCTGGCGCGCGAGGTGTCCGACCCCGACCTGCACGCGAGCATCCTCAAGACGATCGGCGATGCCCATGCCGCGGCCGGCGATGCCGCGGCCGCCGAGCGGGCCTACGACCAGTCGCTGGCGATGTTCCGCGACATCGGACGCACGACCATGCTGGCCGAGCCGCAGGCAGGCCTGGCCTCCCTCGCCCTGGACGCCGGCCGCATCGACGCGGCGCTCGCGCACGTCGAGAAGATCCTCGGCCGCCTCGACGCCGGCAGCAGCCTCGAAGGAACGGAGGATGCGCTGTGGATCCTGCTCACCTGCCACCGGGTGCTTCGGGCGGCGGGAGCGCCCCGCGATGATGAGTTCCTGGTCCTCGCCCACACCCGGCTGATGGAACAGGCGCAGGCGCTCGACGAGCCGGAGCGCGAGACCTTCCTGCACAACGTGCCCTCGCATCGGGCCACCCTCGCCGCCTGGAACGAGAACACTGCCATCAAGGAGCCCGGATGAACCTGCATCTCGACATCATCGGCGTGATCGGCCTGCTCGCCGCCTGCCTCACCTTCACCAGCGACCTGATGAAGAACATGCTGCCGCTGCGCCTGATCGCGCTGGGGGCCAACCTGCTGTTCGTCGTCTACTACTTCCTCCACAACGAACCGCTGCACATGCTGCTGCACCTGGCGCTGCTGCCGGTGAACGCCAAGCGCCTGTGGGACATCCACCGCCTGGTGCGCGAACTGAAGAAGGTCGACCAGAACGCGTCGGTCGCCGACTGGCTGGTGCCGCACATGGAGCGGCGCAACTTCAAGGCGGGCGAGGTGCTGTTCCGCAAGGGCGAACCTGCCGGCGCCATCGTCTACATCGGCACCGGCACCGTGCGCCTGCAGGAACTTGGCGAGACGCTCGGCCCCGGCACGCTGCTCGGCGAGATTGCGCTGTTCTCCCCTGACCAGCGCCGCACGCAGACGGTGGTGTGCGCGAGCGACGGCGAGCTCTACCGCATGACCGACGAGATGCTCTACAGGCTCTATTACATGAATCCGAAGCTCGCCTTCCACCTCATCCGGCTTGTCGTGCAGCGCCTGCTGGCGGACCTGCAGAAGGGCGGCAAGGCAGCGCTGGAGACCGCCGCGTGATCGCGGAACCGCTGTCCACCGCCTCGCGGGACGCGTTGCTCGCCGAGCACCTTGCCGCATTGCTCGGCGACGTCGCTCCGGCGTCGATGGATCTGCTGCGGCGCCGCCTCACCTGGGTCGAGATCGCCGCCGGCGACACGCTGATGTCGCAAGGCGACCCGGGCGACTCGATGTACCTCTCGATCAGCGGGCGGCTGCGGGCGTATGTCCGCGACGAGGACGGCGCGGAACACATGGTGCGCGAGATGTCGCGTGGCCAGGTCATCGGCGAGATGAGCCTCTATACCGACGAGCCGCGTTCCGCCACGGTGGTCGCCATCCGCAACTCGGTGCTGGTGCGGCTCGAGAAGTCCGAGTTCGGCGCGCTGCTCGCGAGCGGTGCGCAGGTGTCGATTGCGCTCACGCGCCAGCTCATCCGTCGCTTGCAGACCCCACAGGCGCGCGCGCCGCTCGCGCGGCCGGTCGCGATCGGCGTCGTGCCGATCTGCAGCGGCGTGCAGGCGCTTGCGTTCGGCCAGCGCCTGGCGGAGCAGCTTCGCCGCCTGGGGCGGGTGTGCGTCGTCGATGCGACGGCCATCGACGAGGCGTTCCAGGAGCCCGGCCTCGCGCAGCGCGACGCGGCGGACACCGAGTCTCAGCACCGGATCGCCCGCTACCTGGACGACGTCGAGGCCGACCACGACTTCGTGCTGCTCGTGGCCGACGGCCACGCGAGCGAATGGACCCGGCGCTGCACCCGGCACTGCGACGAAATGCTGCTGCTGGCCGACACCTCGCAATCACCGGCGCTGCACGACACCGAGCTCGAATACCTTGCCCGGCGTCCGGGCCGTGCGGAAGCGGCAGAGACACTGGTGCTGATGCACGAACCGCAGGTGAGGTGCCCCACCGGCACGCGGGAATGGCTCGCCCGAAGGCCGGTCACGGGGCACGTGCACATCCGGCCCACGCTCGAGCGCGACATGGCGCGGCTCGCGCGCCTGCTGAGCCGTACTGCGGTCGGCCTGGTGCTGGCCGGCGGCGGCGCGCGCGGATGCGCGCACCTCGGCCTGTATCGGGCCCTTCAGGAGCGAGGCATCGAGATCGACTGCGTCGGCGGCACCAGCATCGGTTCGGTGATGGCGGCGCTCGTCGCATCGGACCGCCCGCTGGACGAAGTGATGGCCGTGGCGCGGCGCGCCTTCAGCGTCAACCCCACCGGCGACTACAACCTGGTGCCGCTGCTGTCGCTGATCAAGGGGCGCCGGCTGCGCCGCATCCTCGGCAGCGCGCTCGACGAGCTGTTCGGCGGCACTCCCGACGTCGAAGACCTCTGGAAGACCTACTTCTGCATCGCGAGCAACTTCTCGCAATCCAGGGAACAGCGGGTCGTGCAGGGCAGTCTGTTCCAGGCGATGCTCGCCAGCATCGCCATTCCGGGCGCGCTGCCGCCGGTGCTTCACGAGGGCGACCTGCTCTGCGACGGCGGCACGTTCAACAACTTTCCGGTCGACGTGATGCACGAGATGCGCGGCGTCGGGCAGGTCATCGGCGTGGACCTGCGCCTGCGCAAGCCGCGTCGAATCGACCACGACGACGTGCCCGGCAGCTGGGCGCTGCTGCGCGACCGGCTGCGGCCGCGCAAGCAGCGCCGCTACAAGTTTCCTTCGCTCGTCGCGTACCTGATGAACGTGACGGTGCTCTACAGCAGCTCGCGCCAGCGGCAGTCCGAGCGCTTGACCGACCTGTACTTCAACCCGCCGCTGGAGCGCGTGGGCATGCTGCAGTGGGAGAAGTTCGACAGCATCGTGGCGCAAGGCCACGCGCATGGCGCCGAGGTGCTGAACGCACTTGCCCCCGATCGGTTGAGGCGCTTCGCGCCGAGCGCGGCGTAGGGCGCAGGCAACGTCAGCCTGCGTCCTTGCCGCCGCCAGAGCCGCTGCCTGCTCGCGATTCAGCCTGCCGGATCAGCTCGCGGGCCTCGTCACCCTCGGGGATCGGGCGACCGCTGTCGCGCCACTGCACGGCGGACTTGAAGCCGTGCTCCTGCGCGTGACGGCGGAACCACAGGCCTTCAGGGTTGTGGCGCGTGATGCCGTCCATGATCGTCGCCAGGGACTGGCTCTGTTCCAGGCCCATCGTCTGCAGCACCTGGTTGATCACCAGCTTGTGCATTGCCAGCTGCCCGCGCGGCACGCCGGCAATGCGCTCGGCCAGCTTCATCGTCGCGGCCTCCAGCTCGGCCGCCGGAACGGCGATGTTGGCCAGCCCCCATTCGGCCGCGGTGCGGCCGTCGATCACATCGCCGGTGAACATCAGTTGCTTGGCGCGCGTCGGGCCGAGCCGATAGGTCCACATCGCCGTCGTCGGGCAGCCCCACACGCGCGTGGGCATGTAGCCGATGCGCGCATCGTCGGCCATCACCAGCAGGTCGCAGCACAGCGCGATGTCGCTGCCGCCGGCCACGGCGGCGCCGTGCACCTTGGCGATCGTCGGCTTGGCGCTGTGCCACAAACTCATGAAGTGCTCGGTATTGCGCTTCATGTAGGCGTAGTCGACCATCGGATCCCAGGGCGTCTTCTCTTGCTGGCACGGGTGCTCGATGTGGCTCTCGGCCGTGCTCACCAGGTCGTAGCCGCCGCAGAAGCCTCTGCCGGCACCCTCGACCACGATCACGTGCACGTCGTCATCGGCGTTGGCCCACTCGACCGCAGCGCGTATCTCGCCGGGCATGTCATCGTTGATCGCGTTGAAGCGCTCGGGGCGATTGAGCACGAGGCGGGCCACGCGCGCGTTGGAGGCATCCTTGGAGATGGTCAGGGTCGTGAAGTTAGGCATGTCCACTCTGCCGTGATGGCGCGATTCTCGTCATGCAGGATACCGCGGCGAAGGTGGCACTGACCTAGGGGTTGGGGAAGAGACAGGATGTGCGGACGATCAGGGTACGGATGGTCGATCCCTGCAGCTTTGGAGAAATGATGCGTTCTTCACAGACCCTCGATCCCCGCATTCGCACACGCGCGTGTCCTGCCTGCAGCAATCTTGTGCTTTTCACCGACAAGGAATGCCGCTGGTGCCGCGCGGTCCTGCCCGAGCAAGTCTTGGCGGGGGATTGGCGCCTCCAGACGAAGGTGCCGACACAGGCGCGATTGATCATGATCGTGGCCTACACCTTGATGGGAGTGGCCCTTCTCTTCACGGCGCACGTGATGGAGGGCGGATTCCTGCTGGAAGCGAGCATTCTCGGCATCGCCGCAGCGATCACCATCGCGCTGTTGGCGTGGGCGCAGCGGATATCCACCGCCGCCGGCTTGGCAGTTCAACAGCTGCGGCAGGCGTTTGCGCAGCGATACGCCGCGGGCAGCGTTTCGTGCCCGGAAGGCTATGTCTTGTATCTGAGGCCCTTCGAGGTCGACGGCCGGATGTTCAGGCCCCGCCTGCGCGGGTTCTCGGCCTTCTTGCTGACCATGGGGCTGCTCGGATTCTTCGTGAGTCCGATCCTGGGCATCGTGGCCTTCTTCGCCGTCACCATCGGTCTCGGCGGGCGCCGCGAAGTGGAGGAGGATCTTGCCAATGCCTTCTCTTCGATCGCGCCCATGTTTGCGTTGAGTGCGAAGCCTGGCATGGGGTCGCTGCGCTTGCCGTCATCCGACCTGGAATGGCAGGGCCTGGTCGAACGGCTGGCGCGAGACGCTCGCGCCGTCATCATCGTGCCCGGCGCGTACCAAGGAACCTTGTGGGAGTTCGGCTTGTTGGCGCAGCGGGGTTGGCTGCAAAAGACCGTGCTCGTGTGTCCTCCAGCCATTGCTCTTGAGCGAGAAGAAGGGGAGGCTGGTGCCACGAAAGTGGATGCGTCGACCTATTGGGACAAGGCAACGGAAGCGATGCGCGTGCAGCACGGTGTGGAACTCCCAGCCTTTGCGCCGGGAAGTCTCTTCATCCACCGGCCATCCGGCGGGTATGAATCACCCATGACCCTAGAGCAATTGGAGAGTGAACGCAGCGTTCGCACGATGCTCGCGTCGATTGCTCCCGCGCAAACGCAAGCAGTTCGTTCGGCAGCCTGAGACTGGCACCGCGCCGATGCGCGCCGCGTCGGTTCCTACAGCAAGGCGCCCGGAACGATCTCCGGCGCGGCCTCCAGCGGCGCGTCTTCCACCGCCCAGCGATACAGGGCGTTCGTCTTCGCGAGCAACCCGGCAAGGCGCTCGAGCCGTGCGCCCGCGGGGTGCGTGCGCAGCGCCTCGCCCTCGGGGAAGACGTCCGGCTGGCCGGAGTCGATGTTCAGCACGACCGCCTGCCGGCTCGGCCGCTCGCGCTGCACGCCAGGGACGGGAACAGAAACCATGGCGCTCAGCCGCGCTTCGCCGCGCACCTTCAGCTCCTGCCCCATCGCGTTCACCACGCGCACCTTCTGCGTGTTGAGGGCGACGGTTGCCACGCCTTGCCCGCGCGGCCCGATCGGGAACGAGCGGGTGATGACCTCCTCGTTGTAGGGCCCGGCGAAGTAGCGTACGCGCAGCTGCGCCTTGGCCACATCGAGTTCGATCAGGTTGCCGTAGAAGAGGGCGTCGACCTGGCCTGTCACCGCCGCTCGCGAGGCATACAGGATGCTCGAATACAGGCCGTCGAAGAGCCGCTCTCCGTCGCCGCAGGCGCGGATGTCGCGGAGCACGGCCTGGCCGTCGGCCACCAGGTTGGCGAGAGTCTTGTCGATCTCACCGGCCAGCGCGTCGAAGCCGTACGACGGCGGCAGCGCGGAGGCGATCCCCTTGCCCCAGCGCACGAGCAGCGGCTCCGTCTGATAGCCCTTTGTGTCGATGTCCTTGATGAACGCAATCAGCTGCTTGGTGTAGGTGTCAGCGCGCACGGCAGCGGGATCGAAGTCGTAGGGCAGATAGCGCCAATCCTTGAAGTCGAATGGCAGCGGCTGGCCCTTCACGGCCAGCGCGATCACCGGCTTGCCGACGGTGTGCGCCACGGCCAGCTCGTAGATGACGTTGGGATTGAGCCCGGTCAGCACGGCGATGCACA
>CAJPFZ010000325.1 GCA_905339355.1 Burkholderiaceae bacterium | reverse complement strand
AGGTCGGCGAACATGCTGTTGCCCACGGCCATCGCGACCGCCGCATCGGTCAGTGCGTCGAGCCCCACGTAGACGATGCCGCCCTGGCGGATCACCTTCTGCCAGTCGAAGATCGGCCGCGGGTCGGAGATGTCGAAGTAGTCGGGGCTGAGCAGGTCGGCCACCGGGCCGGTGGTGAGCTTCTCGAGCAGCGGACCAAGCGAGGACACGAGCTTGTCGAAGTAGGTCCGGTCGTACTTGAAGACGCTTGCCAGGCCTTCGAGCACCGACTCGTGGATGCCATGGCGGCGCAGGACCTGCAGCACCGCCACTGCATCGTGACTGCGCCCTTCGAGGTGGCGAGGCACGGAACGCTGGCTCGCCACGCGGCTGCGGATCGAGGCCAGGTCGTTCTGCCAATCAGCCGGGCCTGAGCGTGCCAGCCAGTGGCGCGCGTACTCCAGGAACAGCGGCTCGATGTCGTTGACGCTGTGGAGGATCTCGCGGTAGACGGGCTTGCGGCCGAGGGCCGAGATCGCCTTCGCGATGATGTTGGCGAAGCGCCAGCAGAACTCGCGGAACGCGGCCGAGTTGCCGGAGGAGGGCAGCGGGTTGGTCAGCCGCGTCGCGACCTGCGTGATGCGGCTGAAGTTGCCGATCGCGTTGTAGCGCGAGCTGACGCGCGGGAATCCGAGGTGGAAGAGATGGAAGCGGTCGAGCCGCCCGGCGCGCGCGGCCTCGGCGTAACAACGCCTCATCAGCTCGCCGTCGCCCTTCGGATCGATCACGATCACCACATCGCCGCGGCGGATGTCCTGCGTCGCGCCGATCTCCAGCAGCCGGGTCTTGCCCACACGTGTGGTGCCGTAGACGACCAGGTGGCCGACCCTCTCGGACAGGTCGGTGTAGACCGGCTCCTCGTGCAGCGAGACCGCATGGATGTGCGGATCGCCGCCGACGGCGGGCAGCGGCGCGACCGGGTTCCACCAGGCGCGTGCCGAGGTGACTGCAGCGAGCCTCGAGAGGACAGGAGACGCCTCGACCGCGTTCTCGAAGCGGCGCGCGGCGCGGTAGGCGCGACCCGGGTCGATGAAGCGCTGGACCTCGGGGCGCCGGGTGTCGCGCAGCCGCTGTGTGTGCAGCTGGCTCCAGCGGAAGCCCTGTCCCAGGTAGTACTTGCGGTCCGACACCGGCACCTGGCTCGCCTTCAGCATGAAGACGGGCAGCCGCTTCATGTTGCGCTGGTATCGGACCACCACCCAGCCCTGGCGCAGCCGATGGACGGCGAAGCCGGCCAGCAGCAACGAGGCCGCCGTTCCCATGGCGGGAGGCATGAGCAGCGACCAGGGCGCGAGCTGGGCCACGGCACCGGCACCGGCCGCCACGGCGGCGCTCCACAGCTCGACCGGCGGACGCAGCAGCGTGTCGACAGCGTGCGGGCTTGCCATCACGGTACCTGCTGGCTGACCTGTCCGTCGGAAGAGACGAACAGCGGATAGACGGCCA
>CAJPFZ010000324.1 GCA_905339355.1 Burkholderiaceae bacterium | reverse complement strand
CCGTCGATGAGGACGTTCGACGGCTTCAGGTCGCGGTGAACCACGCCGGCCGCGTGCGCCGCCTGCAATGCATCGAGCACGCCGAGCATCAGCTGCACCGCTTCGCGCGGCGGCAGCGCCCCGCGCGAGCGCAAGTGATCGGCGAGCGTGCGGCCGGGCACGTACTCGAACACCAGATAGGGCTGCGCGTCGTGCACGTCGGCTTCGAAGACCGGCACGATGTGCGGATGGGTGAGACGGCTGACGCTGCGTGCCTCCTGCAGCCAGTGATCGACGGCTGAGGCATCGATGCCGGCTGCCGCGCGCATCAGCTTGATCGCGACCTCGCGCTGCAGGCGCGGGTCGTAGCCCAGCCACACGGTGGCCTGTGCACCTTTGCCGAGGATGCGCCGCAGCTCGAAGCGGCCGATCTGGCCGGGTCGTGATGCCGATGCGGGAGACGGTACGGCGGCCATCGTGTTCAGTGTTCCTCTTGCACGCCGGCCTCGGCCGGGGCGGCGCCTTCCACGCTCTGCGCCATCGCGGCGGAGGCCACCGGCCGCCCGGTGCGCGAAGCCGCACGCGCGGCGTTGAGCGCGTCCTGCAGATCGCGTGCACTGATATCGAGCGCGCGTGCATAACGTTGGGCGATCAGGTGCAGGCCATGGCCGATGCGGGCGGCGGGCAGCAAGCTGACTGCGTCGACCGCATCGTTCGCAGCGCTCGCGGCGATGCGCAGCACGTCTGCGTCGCTGTCGGGCATGCGTGCGGCGCGCTCGCGCGGCAGGCGGTGGATCATGTGCTGCACGTCTTCGCCCAGGCCCCAGTGCTTGGCGACGGCGGCGCCGAGCGCTTCGATGTCGACCCCCATCACCGCATAGGACGCGCCGGCTTCGCTCATTCCCGGCTGGTCGGGCGTCCCCGGTTCGGCATTCGCGGGAGGCGACGCGGGCCGCATCAGTTGCCGTATCTGCTCGGCTTCGTCGCTGAAGTGGTACTGCACCAGCAAGCGACCGAGGTTCTGCAGCACCGCCAGGAGAAACACCACCTCGGAGTCGTATCCGGCGGGGCAGAGAACCTGTGCGGTGTGACCGGCCAGCCGAGCGTGATCGATGGTGCGCTGCATCGCCTCGGCCCCGCTCGGGGTCAGCGGCCCGGGCCACACGCGCAGCGTGGAGGCTGCCTGCCGAATGCCCTTCACACCCACCAGCGAAATCGCGCGGCGGATCGTCAGCACCGGCCCATTGCCGGCGATCTGTGTGCCCCGCACCTGCGCCGAGTTGACTTGCCGCAGCAACTCGAAGCTCAGTGCCATGTCCTGCAGGATCTGCTCGGCCATCTCGTCGGTGCGCTGCCCTTCCTTGGCCGTCAGCCGCGCCACGCGCCCGCCGACGCCCGGCATCGCCGGCAGATGGCCTATCGTGCGCATGCGGTCCAGGAGCAAGGCGAGCGGCCCGCCGGTGTCTTGCGCCTCGGCGGTGCGCCAGCCGTCGAGCGCGTGCAGCAGCGTGCGGGCGCTGAGGTAGCGCTGGCGTGCCTGGCTGGCGGTGGTGCGGTTGGCGATGGCACGCAGTGCCTCGGGGACGGGGTGCGGTGTCGTCCAGGGCAGGCGAACCAGCTCCTTGCCGAGGGGAGGCAAGCGGGAGATGACCACGCCGGTGTCGGGCTCCTCGAGCGCGGGCTGCCCGGCCAGCAGATGCTGCAGCAGCAGGCCACAGGCCAGCACGTCGCGTTCGGCAAGGTTGCGCTGGGCGCGCAGGCGGATCGGATCGAGCGCGATGCCGCGCTCGTGTGCACGTGTCTCGTCTTCGCCGGACAGCGCAGCAGCGCCGGCGGCGGCAAGCCCCATCACGCGCACGCTGCCTTGTTCGCTGATGACGAGGTGATGCAGTTGCAGGTCCCCGTGGGCCGACCCGGCCTCATGGGCGAAGGCGACGCCTTGCAGCGCCTCGCACAGCCAGCCGGCCACCTCCAGCGGCAGCGGACTGGGGTGCGCTGCGAGCCATTCGGGCAGCGTGACGCCCAGCGCGCGATCCACCGCGACGAAGGGCCAGTGTTCCTGCACGCCGATCTCGACCACGTGGGCCAGGTTCGGATGGTTCAGCCTGGCGGCAATCCGAACTTCGTCGAGCCAGCGTTCGATCGCGGCCGGCGTGGCGGGCTGCACACGCGGCAGCGTGAGCAACAGCTCCTGGCCGGTGCGCGGGTCGTGGGCCAGCCACACCATGGTGCCGCCGCTCTTGCCAAGCAATTGCCTCAGCTCGAAACGGCCGAGCCGCCGCGCCACGGCAGCAGAGGCAGGTCGAGGGGCAGAAGACGCAGGAGCGGCCATCGTGGAGAGAAGACGAAGTTGCCCTATTGGATGGGCTGCCACGCATCGGCGAACCCTCGATCAACCCCGCCAATGCGGGGCTTTTTTGCGGACGGCAGCGCGGCCCTGCATTTGTTCCTTGCATGAACCGCCACTCGGCGACTCGCTTGCCGCCCAGTGTGCGGCGCGACATGAGCGTTCGGCATGCGGCCGTTCGCCAACTGTGCGAAATGCCGCACTCGTGTGGCGCCGGCATCGCGACGGGCTCGGAAGGTGGGGCTCAGTCCAACTCGATCAACTCGCCGGCGCCGGTGATGAACGCGCAGCGCACCGGCTGGTCCGGCTGCAGGGCCTGCACGGCGCGGCGATAGCGTTGCAGCTGCTCGCGGTAGGCGGGCAGGCTTTCAGGCGAGTGCTGCAGCTTGTAGTCGAGCACCCACCAGCTGCGCTGGCCGGCATCGTCCAGGTCGACCAGGCGGTCGATGCGCAGCACCTCACCGGCATCGCTGACCGGCACCTCGTTGCCGGCCCAGCGCAAGCCCGGCCCGGCGAAGAAGCGGGCGCAGGCCGGGCTGCGCCAGATGCGCCCGGCAAGCCGCGCCACCTCGCGCTCATCGACGCCGAACTCCATCGCTGCGGCGCGGCTGTGCAGCTCGATGTCGGCCTCGCCGCTGCGCTGCGCGGCGCTGATCCACTCGAGCACTCGATGCACTGCCTGCCCAAGGCGGCTGTTCGCATCGTCGTCGGCGGCGAGCACGAGCGGCAGCTGTTGCGCAACGTGCCGCCAGCGCGGCAGATCGTCGAGCACGGCCGCGCCAGCCGCGGGCAGCGCTTGTCGTGCGGGCAGGCTGGGGACCGGCATTGGCTGTGCATGCGCCATGACGCGCTGCCACCACGAGGCCCGCGACGCGGAACGGTGCGGTTCGGTGGCGCTGAACACCAGCCGGCGCTTGGCGCGGGTCATCGCGACGTACAGGCCATTGAGCTCCTCGCGCTGGCGCGCAGCCAGCTCGCGCTCCAGCACCGGTTCGAGCGACGGCGGGCACTGCGACTGCGCATACACGAAGGCGCAGTGGCGCGGATACTCCGACTCGACAGGCCAGTCCACGAGCAGCGTGGCCGTGTCCGGCGTCTTGGCCTCGGGGTCGGCATCCATCACGAAGACGACCTGCGCTTCGAGACCCTTTGCCCCGTGCACCGTCAGCAGCTGAACCGCGTCGCGCTGCAGCGCGGCCGGCACCTTGATGGCACGGCGGCGCAGTGCACGCACGAAGTTGTAAGGCGTCGCGTAGCGCGCGCCGTCGAGCGTGAGCGCCTGCAGCAGCACGGCGTCGATGGCTGCGAGTGCAGCGAGCCGCCGCTCGGGCGGTTCCGCCGCCGCCACACGCTCGCGCAGTTCGCCTTCGGCCACGACGAGGTCGAGCAGGTCGTGGGGCGGCAGCCGCCGCGCCGCGGCGTGCCAGCGGTTGAGCAGCTCGCGCGCGCGCTGCAACACCGGGCGCTCGTCGGCCACGTCGCGCAGACCGCGCCACCAGTCGCCCGCATGGGCGGCGGACGCAGTGGCCAGCGCCACGAGGTCGTCGTCCGAGGCGCCGAATACCGGGCTGCGCAGCGCCTGCGCGAGCGACAGCTTGTGTTGCGGTGACACCAGCACGTCGAGCAGCGCCACCAGGTCGCGCGCTTCGGGCGACTCGAGCAGCTCGAAATCCTCGGCCGCGGCGAAAGGCAGGTGCAGCGCGCCGAGCGCCGACGCAGCGAAGCGCAGCGATTCGCGCTTGCGGCACAGCACGTGGATGTCGCCCGGGCCGACGCCACCGTCGGCCACCAGCTGCTGAATCGCCCGCGCCACTTGGCGGGCCTCCTGCTCGCGCAGAAGTTCCTCCGCTTCATGGCGCGGCGTGGCGAGGCTGTCACGCCAGGCAGGCGTCGCGCCGGGTGCGGTCTCGGCATCGGTGCCGCGGGCCACGCGAGGCAGCAGGAAGACGCCGCCTTCGGCCTCCGCGTCCAGTTCCGTGGTGTGCGCACGGAAACCGGTGAAATCGCCCTGACTCTGCGCGGCCTCGAAGACGTCGTTGAGCACCGCGAGCACCTCGGGTGCGTTGCGCCGGGTATGGTCGCATGCGAGCACGCTCGCCCCCATCGCTTCGACCAGGAAGTCGCGAGCCGCATCGAACACCCTCGGCTCCGCACCGCGAAAGCGGTAGATGCTCTGCTTGGGATCGCCGACGATGAACACACCGGGCGGGCGCTGCCCGCTCGCGCCGCCGCCCGCCCCGGCATAGCCCGCGAGCCAGGCGTGCAGCGCGTGCCATTGCAGGGGGCTCGTGTCCTGGAACTCGTCGATCAACAGGTGGCGCACCTGCGCATCCAACCGCTCCTGCACCCAGCCGGCGAGCGTGGCATCGCGCAGAAGCATCAGCGCACAGCGTTCCAGGTCGGGCATGTCGACCAAGCCCCGCGAGCGCTTGTAGGCGGAGAACTCCTTCATCAGCGCGCGGGTCAGCCGCACCATGCGCAAGTGGTCCTCGTGTGCGGCCTGCTGCCCGCATGCGCGGTCGATTCGCGCCAGCAGGGCGGACGCCGATGACAGGCCCGGCGCATCGAGGCCCTTGCGCAGCTCGCCTTTCAGCGTGAAGAGCGCGGCGCGCACGCCTTCCAGACAGGCTCGCGAGTCCTCGAGTTCGAGCGCCTGTTCCAGCAGCACCGCCTGCTTGCGGGGCGTCGCACCCGCCTGCGTGCCGAGTGCCACCGCCAGGGCGGACAGCTCGGCTCGCACATGCGCCGAGTGCAGGCAACCCGATGGATGGTCCATGCCGGCGAACTCGTTCCACACCTCGCTCGCCGCGGGCACGCTGTCCAGCAACGTGCCTGCGGCATCGGCGAGTTCGAACTCGATGCGTTTGTCCCAGGCGGCGTCGAGCCAACGCCGCGCCTGCGCGCGTCCGCGTGCGCGAACCAGTGCGCTGAAGTCCTCGCGCAGCTGCGCGTCGGCCAGCACCGCGGCATGGAACCGCCGATGTACCTCGGGTCGATGATCGGTGTCGTCCTCGACCAGATCCATGTCAGGCTGCAGCCCGAGCGACGACAGCAGCTCCAGGGGCGCCGCGCTCAGCAGTTGCGAGAACCAGGCGTGGAAGGTGCGCACCTGCACCGAGCGGCCGCTCCGCAGCACACGTTCATGCAGGCCGGCAAGCACGGGCGCGAGCGCCCGGGCCTGCGTGTCGTCGAGACCACGCGCTCGCAGTTCGCTTACGCGCGTGGCCTCGTCGCAACCGTACGTGCTGAACGCCGTCAGCCATTCGTCGAGCCGCGCGCGCATCTCGCCGGCAGCCTTCTTGGTGAAGGTGATGGCGAGGATCTCGTTGGCCTGCGCGCCGTCGAGCAGGGCGCGCAGGATGCGCGACACCAGCATCCATGTCTTGCCGGCGCCGGCACACGCCTCCACGATGACGCTGCGCGCCGGATCGCAGGCCGCTGCATAGAAGGCTTCGCGGCCGACGCTGCATCCGTCTACCGCGTAGGCGGGCATCGTCCGGTTCACGCCTCGTCCTCCGGCGACCAGTGATCGCGCCGGCACAGGCCGCGCGCCTCGCAGTATTCGCACGCCGAGCCTTCGCCGAGTGCCGGCATGGCCGCGCCGCTGCGGATGCGCAGCAAGTCGCTGCCCAGGCCCTCGACCAGCCGCCGCGCACTCACCGCCACGTCCTTGTGCTCGATCGCCCGGATCGCGTCGCTCTCGTCCAGCGGAAGATAAGCGGCGGCGAGTTCGCCCGCCGCCTCGGACTGCTGCCCCATCAGCGCGGCATAGAACGCGAGCTGCGTGTCCTCTTGCGTCTGCTTTACTCGTGTGCGCAGCCCTTGCGCGCTGCCGGTCTTGTAGTCGATCAGTTGCGTTACCGGCCCCTGCCCGCCTGGCACGACGTCGACCCGGTCGATGACGCCGAACATCTCGATGCCGCCCCACTCCGCGGGCAGGGCGCTGAGCGCGAGTTCACCGTCGAGCCAGCGGGCGCCACCCCCGTCGCGCTCGTGCAGCCAGCGAACATATCGCGGCACGAAGCGATCGAAGCTCGCCGCATACGGCAGGAAGTAGGCCTCGTCGAGGCGGAGATCTCGCTGCGTCTGCGCACCGATCGCCTGCAATCGCGCCTCTTCCTCAACAGCCGGCCGGGGTTCGTCGCGCGTGCGATGGAATCGATGCAGAACCTCGTGCAGCCAGTTGCCGTAGTCGCGCTTCTCGACCTCGTCGTCGAGTTCCTCGGCCTCGCGCAACGACAGAAGGCGCAGGGCGAAAAACCGATACGGGCACACCCGCAGCGCCTCGCATGCGCTGGCGCTCAGGCGCTTGGGCAGCAGCGCCGGGGCGGCGGGATGGGGTCGGTGAACGGGTTGCGGCTCGATCGCGCGCTGCGCCAGCGTGTCGTCGGCCGGCACGATGAAGCCGCGCTCGGCGCGCAGCATCGCGAGCTGCAAACGCTCGAGCAAGGGGCTGGGCGCGAGCGGTTCGCCGCCGTCGTCGAGACGCCGCAGCAGCGTCACCTCCGGCATGCGCAGCAGCTGGGCAAACGCGAGCGTCTCGTCGTCGCGCCGCCGCGCGCCCGAAAGCAGGCACAGCTGCGCCGCGATCGCGTCGCTCAGCAGGGGATGGGGCGCGGCCGCGGCGCCCAGCCGTTTCTCGTCGGCACCGGGCAGCACGACGGCGGCAAAAGGACGCAGCGCAGCGCGCGCCATCGGCGTGATGACGACGGCCGCGTCGCGCGACCCTTCGGGAATGAAGGACGCGCCCTCCAGCGCAGCATCGACCCAGGCGTTGAACTCGTCGAGCGGCATCCTGTCCTCGTCGCGGTCGCCAAGCGAGCCGCCATCGGCCAGGTGGAGCGCCGCGAGCACCTGGCGACCCGCCGCGTCGTCGTTGAGCTGAGTCCAGGCGCCACACGACTCGAGCGCGGACCGCAGCGCCCGAAGCCAGCCGTCGAATCGGCGCACGCGTGTCGACGCGACGTCGGCCACGAGCTGCTGTGCCGAGCGCCACAGCGCGGCTGCGGCATCGGGCAAGCCCGCGGGATCGACGGACGATGGCGACGTCCATCCCTCACGCCTCATCGCCGACTCGATCAGCTGCAGGCCCCACGCGGCCTTCGGCTGCTGCGGCCATGCAGTGGCGCAGGATTTGAGCCAGTCGAGCCAATCGTCGTTGCCGGCACGCGGGTTCGCTGCGCGCAGCAACGCTGCGACCGTCGCGCCGGCTCGCGTGGTCGAGAGTTTCCACCCCGTCTCGTCGAGCAGCGGCACCTGCTGGCGCGCCAGCAGCGCGCGGACGCGGCGCACCAGCAGGCGGTCGTGGGCAATGAGCGCCACCGGCTGGCGTCCATTGTTCAGGTGGGCGACGACCTCGGCGGCCGTGCGCTGCGCCTCGGCTTCGAAATCGTCGCAGACGGCCAGCGTCACCTTCGCCGTCTTCGCGACAGCCTCGAACGGCTGCTCGCTCGGCACGTCGGTGACGATGTGCAAGGCCGGGGTCGACGCGGCGCCGGCGAGCAGGGCGTCGATCAGGGGGTCGCTGCCGCCCGCCTGCACGCCGATCCAGGCGGCCGGGCGCAAATCGAACAGGACGTCGGTGGACGGCGCTGCGCTCGCCGCCGCCCACTCCAGCGCCACCCTTGCCAGCACACGCTCGGTCGCTCCCGGCCCGCTGGCAGGCGCCAGCAGCGCGCGGGCGGCTTCCCAATGCTCGGCGCGCCGTGCGGGCGGAACGGCCGCCGCGGCGCGCAGCAGGTCGTGCGCCGTCTGCACCAGGGCGTTCACTGCATGATCGAAGCCGCGCGAGTCGCGCTTCGACCACGCCTGCCCCCACGCCTGTGCACCCAGCAGGCGGCGCGCCGTCAACCGATCGAGCGCCGTCTCGAAGCAGATCTGCTGCGGGTCGGGGGCCTGCGGGGGCGCGAGGCTGCGCGCGAGCGTGAGCGTCGTCTCGATTCGCGGCAGCCAGCCGCCAGCGCGCGCCCAGGCGCGCCGAGCGAGCGGCAGGTGCTGAGCAAATGGCAGCAGCACGATCGTGTCGCGCAGCTCGGCGGCTTGCTGCGCCGCCCAGGAACGGGCCTGCGCCACGATGGGCGGCCAGGGGTCGGCAACGGCGGATTCAAGGGCCACGTGAGCTATCACAACCATAGGAAAGATGAGGCGCCGCGGGCCCGCAACCGGAACGGGGGAAAGGCACAATGTGTCAGAATCATTGTGCCCTGCCGCCACCTGAAAGCGGCGCAAGCTCCCAAGGAACAGCCCATGAGCAGTGACCTGATCAAGCACACTTCCGACGCGTCTTTCGAAAGCGACGTTCTCAAGTCCGACAAGCCCGTCCTGGTCGACTACTGGGCGGAGTGGTGCGGTCCGTGCAAGATGATCGCGCCCATTCTCGACGAGGTCTCCAAGGACTACGACGGCCGCCTGCAGATCGCCAAGATGAATGTCGATGAGAACCGCGACGTGCCCGCGAAGTTCGGCATTCGCGGCATCCCGACCCTGATGCTGTTCAAGAATGGCCAGCTCGCGGCCACCAAGGTCGGTGCGCTTTCGAAGGCGCAGTTGACGGCTTTCCTCGACGGTAATCTATAATTCGTCCAATCGCTTCGGGAGAAGCTGCCCAGCCCACAAGGCAGGCCCCTCCCGAAGCCTGAAGATTTAACAGCCACCACGCCCGGAAGCCGTCAGCGGCTTCGCAGCATCCAAGGCGCGTGGATTCGGCCTCCTACTCCGACCATCCCTCTTTCTCTTCGCGACGCCACGCGCACCAGCTGTCCCGGCGACCGTTGCGACGAAACGGACACGAGGCCGATAAGCTCGGTCGACCGCCCTGGCAGGCAGGTCGACATCCACCCCAGGGTACTCGCCCATGCATCTGTCAGAACTGAAAGCCCTCCACGTTTCCGAACTCATCAAGATGGGCGAGGCGCTGGAGATCGAGAACGTCGCCCGCTTGCGCAAGCAGGAGCTGATGTTCGCGATCATGAAGAAGCGCGCCAAGGGCGGCGAGCAGGTGTTCGGCGACGGTGTGCTGGAGGTGCTGCCCGACGGCTTCGGCTTCCTTCGCTCGCCCGATGCGAGCTACATGGCGTCCACCGACGACATCTACCTGAGCCCGAGCCAGATCCGCCGCTTCAATCTGCACACCGGCGACGCCGTCGAAGGCGAAGTGCGGGTGCCCAAGGACGGAGAGCGCTACTTCGCCCTTGTGAAGGTCGACAAGGTCAATGGCCTGACGCCCGAGGAGAGCAAGCACAAGATCATGTTCGAGAACTTGACGCCGCTGTTCCCCAAGGAGCAGTTCAAGCTCGAGCGCGAAGTCAAGTCCGACGAGAACATCACCAGCCGCATCATCGACCTGATCGCGCCGATCGGCAAAGGCCAGCGCGCCCTGCTCGTCTCCGCGCCCAAGAGCGGCAAGACGGTGATGATGCAGCACCTGGCGCACGCGATCGTCGCCAACTATCCCGAGGTCTACCTGATCGTGCTGCTCGTCGATGAGCGCCCGGAAGAAGTGACCGAAATGCAGCGCACGGTGCGCGGCGAAGTGATCAGCTCGACCTTCGACGAGCCGGCCGCCCGCCATGTGCAGGTGGCCGAAATGGTGATCGAGCGCGCCAAGCGCCTGGTCGAGCTGAAGAAGGACGTGGTGATCCTGCTCGACTCGATCACCCGCCTGGCGCGTGCCTACAACAACGTGCTGCCATCGTCGGGCAAGGTGCTGACCGGCGGCGTCGACGCCAACGCCCTGCAGCGTCCCAAGCGATTCTTCGGCGCCGCGCGCAACATCGAAGAAGGCGGCTCGCTCACGATCATCGGCACGGCACTCGTGGACACCGGCAGCCGCATGGACGAGGTGATCTACGAAGAATTCAAGGGCACCGGCAACTGCGAGATCCACCTGGATCGCCGCATGTCGGAGAAGCGCGTCTACCCGTCGATCCTGCTGAACAAGTCGGGCACCCGCCGTGAAGAGCTGCTGCTGAAGCCGGAAATCCTGCAAAAGACCTGGATCCTGCGCAAGCTGCTGTATCCGATGGACGAGATCGAGGCGATGGAGTTCATCCTCGACAAGATGAAGTCGACGAAGAACAACCTGGACTTCTTCGACATGATGCGGCGCGGCGGTTGACGGCCTTCTGGCTATAATCCGCGGTTTCCCGCACCCGGAAAGTGCGCCCAGCGAACACACAGAACTTCGCGGCGTGGCTCCCACAACACCAGCGCAGAGGATTTCCCATGAAAGAAGGCATTCACCCCGCCTACCGCGACGTCTGCTTCGTCGACCTGTCCAACGGCTTCAAGTTCGTCACCCGCTCGTGCGCCCAGACCCGCGAAACGGTCAAGATGGACGACGGCCGCGAGCTCCCGTTGATCAAGCTTGAAACCACCAGCGAATCGCACCCGTTCTACACCGGCACGCAAAAGAGCGTCGACTCCCTGGGCGGCCGCGTCGAGAAGTTCCGCAACAAGTTCGCGCGCGTCGGCCTGAAGAAGTAAGCGCAAATCGCGTCGTCACGAAAGGCAGCCTCGGCTGCCTTTTTCATGCTCGGTGCCGGACCCCCCAGACCGAGCAGCGCCCATTCGGGGCAGGAGCGTCGCGACTGGGATGCTGAATCGATGTGCGCCGCTTTGCTGCATCATCGGCGCTGACAGCCCATCCGCACCTTGAACTCACCCAACCCCGCCCTCGTCACGCAACGCGCCGCCCAGCGGCTGCCCCGTCTCGCGCTGCTGCTGTTCTGCGCCGCCTATGTGATCCCGGGCATGTTCGGCCGTGACCCGTGGAAGAATGCCGACATCACGGCCTACGGCTACATGGTCAATGTCGCCGAGGGACGATCGTCCTGGCTGGCGCCGGCCGTCGGTGGGGTTCCTGCGGATGCCGCCCTTCTGCCCTACTGGCTGGGCGCCGTTTTCGTCAAGGTGCTGGGTCCGTGGCTCGGCTCCCCGCTCGCGGCGCGCCTTCCGTTTGCGCTGCTGCTCGTGCTGGTGCTGGTGCTCACGTGGTACAGCACATATCACCTGGCGCGCACCGACGCGGCGCAACCGCTGCCCTTCGCCTTCGGCGGCGAGGCCAACCCCGTCGACTACGCGCGGGCGATCGCCGACGGCGCCCTGCTGGCGCTGATCGCCACGCTGGGCCTTCTGCTGCTTGGTCACGAGACGACGCCCGAGTTGGCGCAGCTGGCGAGTGTGTCGCTGTACCTCTATGCCTTGTCGGCGACCCCGTTCCGGGGTTGGCCGCCGAAGGCCGCCGTGCTCGTCGCCCTGCCCGCACTGGCAGCCAGCGGGGCGCCCGCGGTCGGCACGGCGCTCGGCATCGTCGGCATGATCTTGTGTCACTACTCCGGCCACGCTCCGGCCCGCCGCTTCGTGCCGTGGGTCGCGACAAGCACGCTGCTCGGCGCCATGGTCGCCTGGCTGCTGGGCGCGTGGGGATGGCGGCTGAATGCCGACGTGTCTGCCTCGCAGGTCGTCGGCACGCTCAAGCTGCTGGCGTGGTTCACCTGGCCTGCCTGGCCGCTCGCCAGCTGGACTCTCTGGCGCTGGCGCCGCCAGCTGCTGAACCGGCACATCGCCGTGCCGCTCGGCTGCGCGCTGGTCAGCCTGGTGGCCTGCGTCGCCATGGGCGGCTCGGACCGCGCGCTGATGCTGGCACTGCCGCCGCTCGCGGTACTCGCGTCATTCGCCCTGCCGACCCTGCAGCGAAGCACGGCTGCCGCCATCGACTGGTTCTCGGTGTTCTTCTTCAGCATCTGCGCGCTCACGATCTGGGTCGTGTACGTTGCGATGCAGACCGGTGTGCCGGCGCAGCCGGCAGCCAACGTGGCCCGGCGCGTCGTGGGCTTCACCTCCAGCTTCTCGCTGGTCGCTCTCGTCTTCGCCGTGCTGGGAACGCTGGGCTGGATGTGGCTCGTCAAGTGGCGCACCGGGCGCAACCGCCATCCGCTGTGGAAGAGCCTGGTGCTGCCGGCCAGCGGCGTGGCCCTGTGCTGGCTGCTGCTGATGACCTTGTGGCTGCCGCTGCTCGACTACGCGCGCAGCTACCGGCCGCTGATCGATCGCATCGCGCAGCATGTGCCGCGCAACGCATGCATCTCGGCTCAGGCGCTGCCGCGCGGGCAGGTCGTCGCGTTGGAACACATGGGTGGCTACGAGGTCGATGCCGTCGGTGACGCCGAGGCGAGCCGCTGCGAGTTCAGGCTTCAGCTGGAGTCGCGGCGGCGGCCGAAACCGCCGATCGCCGGATGGACGCTCGTCGCACGCGAGCGGCGGCCCAGCGATTCCGACGAAGTGACGGCCATCTATCGCCGCAAGCCGCCCCTCGAACGGTCCACTAGCCGCTGACGACCCGATCCAGCGGCTGTCCGCCACCGAGCGAAGGCTCGAGGCTGCGCACGCGGGCAGCTGGAAATGTGAGCGTGAATCGCGACCCCTTCCCCGGCTCGCTGTCGACATCGAGTTCCCCACCATGTCGCTGCGCGACATGCTTGACGATGGACAGGCCGAGCCCCGTTCCGCCAGTGTCGCGGGAGCGGCTGCCGTCGACGCGGTAGAAGCGCTCGGTCAGACGCGGAACGTGCTCGCGCGCAATACCGATGCCGGTGTCTCGAACCTCGATCTCGCCGCTGCCGTCGTGCCGCACCGACCATGAAACCTGCACTTGGCCGCCGGCCGGTGTGTAGCGGATGGCGTTGGTCACGAGGTTGCCGACGGCGCTCGACAGCTCGGTCTCGGCGCCGGCGATCTGCGCCGTGCCGGCGCCGGCGAAGCTCAGACTGTGGCGACCGGCGGAGAGCGCCTCGGCATCGGCCTGGATCTGCGCGAAGAGCTTCTCCACCGGCACCCAGCGGTCGGCCGGTGGCCTGGGGCTGCCTTCGAGCTGCGCCAGGATCAGCAGGTCGCCGACGAGTGTCTGCATGCGGCTCGCCTGCTGCGACATCAGCTCGATCACCCGCCGCCGTTCGACATCCGTCAGCGCCAGCTTGCCCATGGTTTCGATGAAGCCCGACAACACCGTCAGCGGCGTGCGGATCTCGTGCGAGACGTTGGCGACGAAGTCGCGGCGCATCGCGTCGTTGCGCTCGCGCTCGGTGATGTCCTGCGACAGGACGAGTTTCTGGCCGTCGCCATAGGGTCGAACGAGCACCGACACGGTTCCGCGCGAACCCGGCCCGCCGAAGGTGATGGGCTCGTCGAAGACGCCCTCCTGCAAATAGGCAACGAAGGCGGGCGCGCGCACGAGATTCGTGATGCGCTGGCGGCGGTCGCGCAGCGGGTCGAGCCCGAAGTGGTCTGCCGCCACCGAGTTGCACCATTCGATCTGGTCGTTGCCGTCGAGCAGCAGCACGCCGTTGGGTGATGCTTCGATCGCCGAAAGGAACTGCTCGAGCCGCGCCTTTTCGGTCGTGACCCCTCGCTCGAGCAGGCGCACCGAGCGTTCGACGCGGTAGCCGACCTCACCCCAGAAGCCCGCGTCGCGCGGCGCCGGCCCCTCGTGCTGGGCCCGCAGCCACTTCATGAAGCGATGGGCGCGCCATCCCTCGGACAGCGCGCGCAGAAGTGTGGCGCCCGCAGCGCCGAGCAGCGCACCGAAGGCGGGCAGCTGCCATGCGCTGCCCACCAGCATGCCGACGAGGGCTCCCGCCACCACCACCAGCACGGCCACAACGAGGCGAGGAACGAGCCAGCCCATGACGTCTTGGCACCGTCAGCGCGACAGCGCCTGCACCGGGTGCGTCAGGCGATAGCCGGCACCGCGCACCGTCTCGATCATGCGCGCGCACTGCACCGGCTCCAGGGCTTCGCGCAGCCGCTTGACGTGCACGTCGACGGTGCGCTCCTCGATGAACACATGGTCGCCCCACACGCGGTCGAGCAGCTGTGCACGGCTGTGCACGCGCTCCGGGTGGGTCATGAAGAAGTGCAGCAGTCTGAACTCGGCCGGCCCGATGCGGACCTCCGTCTCGCCTCGCATCACGCGACGCGTGGACGGGTCGAGCCGCAAGCCGCCGACTTCGACCACGCTGTCCAACGCCTCGGGGGCCTTGCGCCGCAGGACGGCGCGAATGCGCGCCAGCAGCTCGTTTGGCGAGAACGGCTTGGCGAGGTAGTCGTCCGCGCCGGCGTCGAGGCCGGCGATCTTGTCTGCTTCTTCGGCCCGCGCCGTCAGCATGATCACCGGCAGATCGCGCGTGCGCACCTGGCTGCGCCAGCGCTTCGCCAGAGCTATGCCAGATTGGCCCGGCAGCATCCAGTCGAGCAACACGAGCTCGGGCAGGACGGCGTCGATCGCGGCCTGCGCCTCTTCGGCAGTGGCAGCGGTCGTCACTTCGTAGCCGGCGTGGCGCAGGTTGATAGAGATGAGTTCGGCGATCGCCGACTCGTCTTCAACCACCAGGACTCGGCTCATCGCGGTGGCACCTTCAGCGCACCATCGTCTCGATGGCGGAAACCGGGTTGTGCCGTACGTCGGTGCCCTTGACGATGTAGATGACGACTTCGGCGAGGTTCTTGGCGTGGTCGCCCACCCGCTCGATCGCCTTGGCGACGAACACCAGGTCGATGCTCGACGAGATCGTGCGCGGGTCTTCCATCATGAAGGTGATCAGCTTGCGCATCAGCCCTTCGAATTCCTGGTCGATCTGATCGTCGTGCTTGAGCACGTCCACCGCTTTCTCGACATCGAGTCGGGCGAATGCGTCCAACGCCTTGCGCAGCTGCTTGATGGCGAGCTCTGACTCGAACACGAGGTCGTTCACCGGCAGCCGCATGCGGCTGGAGACGCCGCTGTTGATGAGGCGCTGCACCGTGCGCGCGACCCGCGCGGCTTCGTCGCCCACACGCTCGAGGTTGGCGATCGTCTTGCTGATGGCGATCAGCAGCCGCAGGTCGCGCGCTGTCGGCTGCCGGCGCGCGATGATGGTCGACAGGTCGCGGTCGATCTCCATCTCCATCGCGTTGAGGTTCTCCTCCTGCAGCAGCACCTGGGTGGCCGTCTCGCCGCTGAAGTTGACGAGGGCATAGATCGCCTGCGCCACCTGAGACTCCGCGAGGCCGCCCATTTCGAGCACCCGGGTGGAAATGCCGCTCAGCTCGGCATCGAATTGCGTGGAGAGATGCTTGTCGCTCATGTTCGCGGTCCTTTGCGTACGTCAGCCGAACCGGCCGGTGATGTAGTCCTCAGTGTCCTTCTTCTTCGGCTTCATGAAGAGATCTGAAGTGGAGCCGAACTCGATCAGGTCGCCGAGGTACATGTAGGCGGTGTAGTCAGAGGTGCGCGCCGCCTGCTGCATGTTGTGCGTGACGATCACCACCGTGTAGTCGCTCTTCAGCTCGTGGATGAGCTCCTCGATCTTGCCCGTGGAGATCGGGTCCAGCGCCGAGCACGGTTCGTCGAGCAGCAGCACTTCGGGCTTGATCGCGATGCCGCGCGCGATGCACAGCCGCTGCTGCTGCCCGCCCGAGAGGCCCGATCCGCTCTGGTCGAGCTTGTCCTTGACCTCGTTCCACAGCGCGGCCTTCCTCAACGCCCACTCGACACGTTCGTCCATCTCGATGCGCGGCAGCGTCTCGAAAAGCCGCACCCCGAAGGCGATGTTGTCGTATATCGACATCGGGAACGGCGTCGGCTTTTGAAAGACCATGCCGACTTTGGCACGGAGCAGCGATACGTCTTTGCGGCTGTTCAGGATGTTCTCGCCGTCCAGCATGATCTCGCCCTCGGCACGCTGCTCGGGATAGAGCTCATACATGCGGTTGAAGGTGCGCAGCAGTGTCGACTTTCCGCAGCCCGATGGCCCGATGAAGGCGGTGACCTTTTTCTCCGGAATGTCCAGGTTGACGCGTTTGAGCGCCTGGAAGCTGCCGTAGAAGAAGCTCAGGTTGCGCACCGAGATCTTGGGCTTCTGGATCACGGGAAGGTCGACTTTGGTATCCATCGGTGGTGATGTCAGTGCTTCTGGCGGAACAGCACACGCGCCAGGATGTTGAGTGCGAGCACGCCGAGCGTGATCAGGAAGACGCCGGCCCAGGCGAGCTTCTGCCAGTTCTCGTAGGGGCTCATCGCGAACTTGAAGATCGTCACCGGCAGGCTTGCCATCGGCGCCGTCAGGTCCGCCGACCAGAACTGGTTCGACAAGGCCGTGAACAGCAGCGGCGCCGTCTCGCCGGCGATGCGGGCGAAGGCGAGCAGCACGCCGGTCATCACGCCCGCGCGTGCCGCCTTCAGCGTGATAGTGGAGATCACCTTCCACTTCGGCGTGCCCAGCGCGTAGGCCGCCTCGCGCAGCGCGTTCGGTATCAGCGACAGCATGTTCTCGGTCGTGCGGATCACCACCGGAATCACGATCAGCGCCAGCGCCAGCACGCCAGCGAGCGCGGAAAAGCTCTTGAGCCGCGACACCACGACCGCATAGATGAACAGGCCGATGACGATCGACGGCGCAGACAACAGGATGTCGTTGATGAAGCGCGTGACGTTGCCGAGCCAACCCTTCTGTCCGTACTCGGCCAGGTAAATGCCGGCCAGCACGCCGATCGGCGTGCCCAGCAGCGTGGCAAGCGTCACCATCACGAGCGAGCCGAAGATCGCGTTGGCCAGGCCGCCGGTTTCGGCCTGCGGCGGCGGCGTCATTTCGGTGAAGGTGGCGAGCGCGAGGCCGCCGATGCCCAGGCGCACCGTCTCGATGAGGATCCAGATCAGCCAGAACAGGCCGAAGGCCATCGCCGCCATCGACAGCGTCAGGGCGACGGCATTGACCATCTTGCGCCGGCGGTGCTTGGCCAGGCGCGACGAATCGGTGGATGGCGCGTCGACGGTCATGCGCGCACCCCTTCACCCTTGCGCAGCTGCGCCAGCAGCAGCTTCGACAGGGCCAGCACGACGAAGGTGATGAAAAACAGAACCAGGCCAAGGTAGATCAGCGACGCCTGGTGCAGCCCCTCGCCCGCTTCGGCGAACTCGTTGGCCAGCGCCGAGGTGATGCTGTTGGCCGCCTCGAACAGCGACAGGCTGTCGAGCTGATTGAAGTTGCCGATCACGAAGGTCACGGCCATCGTCTCACCCAGCGCCCGGCCGAGGCCGAGCATGATGCCGCCGATCACGCCCGTCTTGGTGTATGGCAGCACGACCTTGAACACCACCTCCCACGTTGTCGACCCGAGTCCGTAGGCCGACTCCTTCAAGAGCGGCGGCGTGACCTCGAAGACGTCGCGCATGACCGCGGCGATGAACGGAATGATCATGATCGCGAGGATGATGCCGGCCGACAGGATGCCGATGCCCACCGGCGCGCCCGAAACCAGGTCCTTCAGCACCGGCGTCTCGCCGAAGAGCTGCTGCAGCGGCTGCTGCACGTATTGCGAGAGAACCGGGCTGAACACCAGCAGGCCCCACATGCCGTAGACGATGGACGGAACGGCAGCCAGCAACTCGATCGCGGTGCCCAGCGGGCGGCGCAGCCAGTTTGGCGACAGCTCGGTGAGGAACAGCGCAATGCCGAAGCTCACGGGCACGGCGATCAGCAACGCGATGAACGAAGTCGCCAGCGTGCCGTAGATCATCACCAGGCCGCCGTACTGGTCCTGGACAGGATCCCACTCGCTGCGCCAGAGGAAGCTCAGACCGTATTCCTCGATCGCCGGCGAAGCGCCGACGATGAGCGAGCCGATGATTCCGAGCAACAGGAGCAGGGTCAGGATGGCAGCCGAGTGCGCCAGCAGTGAGAACAGCCTGTCGGCCCAGGGCGCCGTGCGCCGCCGTTCCTGCGGCGGCCCGAGCGGTTCGGAGCGTTGCATCTCGTTCTTGTCGTCGTGGGATGCGGGGAGTGTAGCGGTCACGATCGGTGCGAACGGTCAAGCGCGGCAGGCACTCGCGAACCCGCGGCGCGCATGCCAGCGCCGCAGATCACTTGAATGCAACTGTCTTTCCGGATGCGTCCTTGACCTCCGCCCATTGCTTGCGCACCAGGTTCTTGACGCCGTCCGGGAGCGCCACATAGGCAAGTTCGGCGGCCATGGCGTCACCGCTGACGAACGCCCACTCGAAGAACTTCAGCGTGCTGGCTGCCTGCGCCGGCTTGTCCTGGGACTTGTGCATGACGATGAACGTGGCGCCCGTGAGCGGCCAAGCGTCCTTGCCCGGCTGCTCGGTCAGCACCTGGTAGAAGGTCTTGTTCCAGGCTGCGCCCGCGGCGGCAGCCTTGAAGGTCGCATCGTCAGGAGCGACGAAGTTGCCGGCCTGGTTCTTCAGCAGCACGTGCGACATCTTGTTCTGCTTGGCATAGGCGTACTCGACGTAGCCGATCGAGTTCGGCAGCCGTTGCACATAGGAAGACACTCCCTCGTTGCCCTTGCCGCCGGCGCCGATCGGCCAGTTCACGGCCGTGCCCTCGCCGACCTTGCTCTTCCAGTCGGCATTCACCTTCGACAGGTAGTTGGTGAAGATGAAGCTGGTACCCGAGCCGTCGGCCCGGCGCACCACCGAGATGGTGGCATTGGGCAGCGGCACGCCGGGGTTCAGCGCCGCGAGCGCCGGGTCGCTCCACTTGGTCACCTTGCCGAGGTAGATGTCGCCCAGAAGCTGCCCGGTCAGCTTGATCTGGCCGGGCTGGATGCCCTTGATATTGACCACCGGCACGACGCCGCCGATGACCGTCGGGAACTGCACCAGGCCATCCTTGGCCAGTTCGTCATCCTTCAGCGGCATGTCGGAGGCGCCGAATCCCACGGTCTTGGAGCGGATCTGCTTCAAGCCCGCGCCCGAGCCGACCGACTGGTAGTTGATGCGCGCGCCGGTCGCCTTGTTGTAGGCGTCGGCCCACTTCGCGTACAGCGGGGCCGGGAAGGTGGCGCCGGCGCCGGTCACGTCTTGCGCCAGCGCAGCGCCGGCAGCGAGAGACAAACCGAGCGAGGCGATGACGGGTCTGATCAGAGCGAGAGTCATGGTCGAACCTTTCACAACGAGCTTTGTTGGGGGTGCCGCCACTGTATGGGCACTGTGTGACAGCACCGTGACAAGAGCTGGCGACCGTCTCTTTCGCCTGCCGGCGTGTGCACCCCGCGCCGCAGGCGCGTCGTCACACGACCGTCAACGGCTGGTCATGAGCGGCCCCTGCCCCCCTGGCTACCGTCGGGGCAGAATCACCCGCGCAGCGTAGCCGCCAGCCGCTCCGCGCAGGAGCGAGCGAGCGTTTCGTCGCGCGCCTCGACCATCACTCGCACCAGCGGCTCGGTCCCGGAGGGTCGGATCAGCAGCCGGCCGTCCTCGCCCAGTTCACGCACGACGGCGGCTTGCACCTGCGCCAGCTGCGGGCTCGACTTCCAGTCCTGTCCGGCCTTGAGGCGGACATTGATGAGCACCTGAGGGAACAGCGTGACCTCGGCCAGCAGACGCGGCAGCGGCTGGCCCGCACGCGCGATCGCCTGCAGCACCTGCAGCGCGCTCACGATCCCGTCTCCCGTGGTGTGCTTGTCGAGCGCCAGCAGGTGGCCCGAGCCCTCGCCGCCCAAGAGCCAACCGCGGTTGGACAGCTCCTCGAGCACATAGCGGTCGCCCACCTTGGCGCGGATGAATTCCACGCCGCGCGACTTCAGCGCCACTTCGACGGCCATGTTGGTCATCAGCGTGCCCACCGCTCCCGGCACACTGTGCCCCTGGGCGAGACGGTCATTGACCATCACGTAGAGCAGCTCGTCGCCGTTGTAGAGCCGACCGTCGGCATCGACCAGCTGCAGTCGGTCGGCGTCGCCGTCCAGCGCCACACCGTAGTCCGCCTTGTGCTCGCGCACGGCTTCGACCAGCTTGGCCGGCGCGGTGGCGCCGACACCGGCGTTGATGTTGAAGCCGTCGGGGCTGCAGCCGATGCAGACCGTTTCGGCCCCGAGTTCATGGAAGACGTCGGGCGCGACGTGGTAGGCGGCCCCATGCGCGGCGTCGATGACGATCTTCATGCCCTTGAGCGACAGATCGCTCGAGAAGCTGTTCTTGCAGAACTCGATGTAGCGGCCGCGAGCGTCTTCCAGGCGGCGTGCCTTGCCGAGCTGCGCGGAATCGACCCACTGGGGCGCCTCCGCAAGCACGGCCTCGACTTCCTGCTCCCACTGATCGGGCAGCTTCTCCCCTCGCGCCGAGAAGAACTTGATGCCGTTGTCGCCGAACGGGTTGTGCGAAGCGCTGATGACCACACCCAGGCTTTGACGGAGGGCACGTGTGAGGTAGGCGACGCCGGGAGTCGGCAGTGGCCCGGTCAACCACACGTCGACACCGGCCGAGGCGAAACCCGCCTCGAGCGCCGACTCGATCATGTAGCCGGAGATCCGCGTGTCCTTGCCGATGAGCACCGTCGGGCGCGCCTCGCTGCGCCGCAGCACGCGGCCGACCGCATGGCCAAGGCGAAGCATGAAGTCGGGCGTGATGGGAGACTGGCCAACCGTGCCGCGAATGCCGTCGGTGCCGAAATAGGTTCTGCTCATGGTTTGTCGTGCTGCGGGCGAATCTGCGATTGTCGTCTAAGCGTCTAAGGCGCGGGCAGCCCGGCCGCACGCCAGACCTTGAGCGCGTCCACGGTCGCTGCCACGTCATGCACCCGCACGATTGCAGCGCCCCGTTGCACGGCAGCCAGTGCCGCCGCAACGCTGGCGACCAAGCGCTCGCCAGCCGGGCGTCCGGTGACGCTGCCCAGCGACGACTTGCGTGACCATCCGGCCAGCATCGGATAACCCAGGCGGAGCAGCTCGGCCTGCCGGCGCAGCAGCTCGAAGTTGTGCTCCACCGTCTTGCCAAAGCCGATGCCCGGATCGAGCACGATGCGCTCGGGGGCGACACCGCGCTCGCGCAGCCGGCTTGCCCGGTCGGCCAGGTATTGCCCGACCTCGCTCACCACGTCCAGGTAGCTCGGCGCGGCCTGCATCGACTGCGGTTCGCCCTGCATGTGCATCAGGCAGACGCCGCACCGGGGATGTTGCGCAACGGCCTCCTCGGCGCCCGCAGCACGCAGTGCATTGATGTCGTTGACGATGTCGACGCCGAGCTCGAGCGCCCGCTGCATCAGGACGGGCTTGGCAGTGTCGAGCGAGACCGGACATCCCATCGTCAGCGCGACCGTCAGCACCGGCGCCACGCGCGCCCACTCGTCTTCCGCACTGACCGGCCGCGCGCCGGGCCGGCTCGACTCGCCGCCGATGTCCAGGATGTCGGCTCCCTCCTTCAGCAGCAGCTCGCAGTGCGCGAGCGCCGCGGTGGGGTTGCCGTGCTGCCCGCCGTCGGAAAACGAATCGGGCGTGACGTTGACGATGCCCATCACCCGCGGCTTGTCGAGCGCGATGCGGAAACGGGTGGTCTGCCAGAACTTGCTCATTCGCGCTGCCAATGGAAAACGGGGCCGAAGCCCCGTTGGTCAAATGATCCCGCGAATCAGGCCGCGGCCGGTTGCCCGTCGGCGTTGATCGTCGGCGGCGTGCCGCCCGGCTTGTTGGTCGACGGCGTCCAGTCTTTCGGCGGACGCGGCGGCTTGCCGTTCATGATGTCCTCCAGCTGCTCGGAGTCGATGGTTTCCCATTCGAGCAACGCCTTGGCCATCGAGTGCATCTTGTCCTTGTTGTCCTCGATCAGCTTGCGGGCGACCGCGTACTGCTCGTCGATGATGCGGCGAACCTCGGCGTCGACACGCTGCATGGTCTCTTCGGACACGTTGGTGGTCTTGGTCACCGAGCGGCCGAGGAACACCTCGCCCTCGTTCTCCGCGTAGACCATCGGGCCCAGCGCCTCGCTCATGCCGTAGCGCATCACCATGTCGCGGGCGAGCTGCGTGGCGCGCTCGAAGTCGTTGCTGGCGCCGGTGGTCATCTGGTTCATGAACACCTCTTCGGCGATGCGCCCGCCGAACAGCATCGCGATGCGGCTTTGCATGCGGATCTTGTCGGTGCTGTAGCGGTCGCCCTCGGGCAGCGTCATCGTCAGGCCCAGCGCGCCGCCGCGCGGGATGATCGTCACCTTGTGCACCGGATCGGTCTTGGGCAGCAGGCGCGACACCAGCGCGTGGCCGGCCTCGTGGTAGGCGGTGTTGCGGCGCTCTTCTTCGTCCATGACCATGGACTTGCGCTCGGTGCCCATCATGATCTTGTCCTTGGCCTTCTCGAAGTCGACCATTTCGACCACGCGCCCGTTGCGGCGCGCTGCGAACAGCGCCGACTCGTTGACGAGGTTGGCAAGATCGGCACCCGAGAAGCCCGGCGTGCCGCGCGCGAGGATGTCGGCGCGCACGTCCTGGCCGAGCGGCACCTTGCGCATGTGCACGTTGAGGATCTGCTCGCGGCCGCGCACGTCGGGCAGCGTCACGTAGACCTGGCGGTCGAAGCGGCCGGGACGCAACAGCGCCGGGTCGAGGATGTCGGGCCGGTTGGTGGCCGCCATCACAATGACGCCGAGGTTGGTCTCGAAGCCGTCCATCTCGACCAGCATCTGGTTGAGCGTCTGCTCGCGTTCATCGTTGCCGCCGCCGAGGCCAGCGCCACGATGGCGGCCGACCGCGTCGATTTCGTCGACGAAGATGATGCAAGGCGCGCTCTTCTTCGCCTGCTCGAACATGTCGCGCACGCGGGCCGCGCCCACGCCGACGAACATCTCGACGAAGTCGGAGCCCGAGATGCTGAAGAACGGCACCTTGGCTTCACCGGCAATCGCCTTGGCAAGCAGCGTCTTGCCGGTCCCCGGAGGGCCGACCAGCAGCACGCCTCGCGGAATGCGCCCGCCGAGCTTCTGGAATTTCTGCGGATCCTTCAGGAAGTCGACGAGTTCTTTGACTTCTTCCTTCGCTTCGTCGCAGCCGGCAACGTCGGAGAAGGTGGTGGTGTTGTTGGCCTCGTCGAGCATGCGTGCCTTGGACTTGCCGAAGCTGAACGCCCCGCCCTTGCCGCCGCCCTGCATCTGCCGCATGAAATAGATCCACACGCCGATCAGCAGCAGCATCGGGCCCCAGGACACGAGGATGCTCATCAGCACCGAGGGCTCTTCACGCGGCTTCACGTCGAACTTGATACCGTTGTTGCGCAGATCGCCAACCAAGCCGCGATCGAGATAGGTGGCGGTGGTGCGGATTTCCTTGTCGTCGGTGGTGCGCGCCCGGATCTCGGTGCCGGCCGGGCCTTCTTGCAGCAGCACGCTTCTGATGCGCTTGGCCGCGACCTCGTCAAGGAACTCGGAGTAGCCGATCTCGTTGGCCCGCGTCGCGCCGCGGTCGAACTGCTTGAACACGGTGAACAGCACGAGGGCGATCACCAGCCAAACAGCGATTTTCGAGAACCATTGATTGTTCACCGCGGCTCCTTTTCCGGGTCAAAACACTTCAGCCCACAACACGCCTGGGCTTCCACGGCATATGGGAACGATTTTATGTCACGCAAGCCCATGCATTCAGGCCCAAATCACCTTGATAGGCAAGGTGTATCGGCAAGTGTTGTGCCCTGCGACACGATATCGGTAGCTGCTTTAGGCGTCTTGAGACCGATACCAACGAGAAAGGTTTCAGCCGATTTGTCGCGCGAAGCTTTGGGTTTCATCGGTTTGACGACGCGAAACCGTTCCTTGAAGAGTTTCACGAGCTGGCTGTAGCCGCTGCCGTGAAAAACTTTGCACACGAGTGCGCCCTGCGGCTTGAGGTGATTCTGGGCGAACTCCACCGCGAGCTCCACGAGGTGTGAAATACGTGCTGAATCGGAGCTTTCCACGCCCGACAGGTTGGGCGCCATGTCGGACACGACCACGTCGACCGGCCGGCCGGCCAGCACGGTTTCGAGCCGCGCCAGCACCTCGTCTTCGCGGAAGTCGCCTTGCAGAAAATTCACGCCCTCGATCGGTTCGAAATCGAGGATGTCCAGCGCGATGATGGTCCCGTTGAGCTGGCCGGCCGGGGCAGCGCTGGTGCCGGCGTCCTTCGGCGCGAACTTGCGCCGAAGGTACTGGCTCCAGGCACCGGGTGTTGCCCCGAGGTCGACGACGAGCTGCCCCGGCCTGATGAGCTTGAGCTCCTCATCGATCTCCTTGAGCTTGTACGCTGCCCGGGCCCGGTAGCCTTCTTTCTGCGCCAGCTTCACGTACGGGTCGTTCAGGTGGTCATACAGCCATTGCTTGTTGACCTTCTTGCTCTTCGATTTGACTTTCATGTTCACCGGACAGCGGCCGGGCCAATGCGTTGTGGTCTTACTGCGCGCAGATCGTGACCGCGCGGCGTGGACATAATACGGGGATGCCCGCCATCCAACTCACGCCTTCCGAGCGCAAGGACAAACGCGCCGACGCCCACCACCTCGACCCGGTGGTTCTGATCGGCGGCGACGGGCTCACCCCTGCCGTCGTCAAGGAAGTCGACGCGGCGCTCAACGCCCACGGACTCATCAAGGTACGTGTCTTCTCCGACGACCGCGACACCCGGGGTCAATTCTTCACCACACTGGCCGAGCAGCTCCATGCAGCGCCGATCCAGCACATCGGCAAGCTGCTGGTGCTGTGGCGGCCCATGCCCGAGAAAACCCGGGCGGACCGCGACGACCGCATGCCAGGCCCCAAGGTCGTCAAGATCGTCAAGTTCTCGAAGAGCGGCAACCATCGCCCTCAGGTGAAGAAGATCAAGGTGCTGGGGAACCAGCGCGTGGCCGCCGGCGGCCAGATCAAGCGCTCGAAGAAACGCCTGACGAGCGTGAAGAAGAGCGCGGCCGACTGACGCTCGCCGAGCCTGCGCCGCTCAGCGGGCACTCAGGCGCCACGCCAGAACGAGCACCAGCAGGGCCTTGAGCGCGTAGAAACCCACCGAGACTCCATGCAAGGCGCCGAACGACCAGGCGCCCTGCCCCGCACGTGCGGCGGCCATCATCGGCTGCAGTGCGAAGTAGCCGGCGACGGTGCAGAACAGCGTGCCGAGAACGAGCAGCATGTCGCCGTTCAGCACCGAGCCGCCCCCTCCCTGCGCCGCGCGGCGCGCCTGCGCGCGCAGCAGCAGGAACAGCACGATCGCCAGCGCCAGGCTGAGGTACGCCTCCTGCGTGAACATGCGTCCCGCGACTCGCCCGGCCAGCTCGGGAAGCGTCGTCGCGAACCCAGCGGGCGCGCCGATGAGGCCGATCCCGAGCAGCGTCCCGCCCCACAGCCCAGCGAGCCAGGCGGCCCAGCGCGAGGTGTTCATCCAGCGACCTCTCAGAGGTATCGAACCCCGACGATCTCGTAGCTTTTGATGCCGCCCGGCGCCTGGACTTCGGCCACGTCGCCGGCTTCCTTGCCGATCAGGGCGCGCGCGATCGGCGAGCCGATGGAAATCAGGCCCTGCTTCAGATCGGCCTCGTCCTCGCCGACGATCTGGTAGGTGACCTGCGCACCGCTGGCTTCCTCTTCGAGTTCGACGGTCGAGCCGAACACGACCTTGCCGCCGGCGTCGAGCCGGGCCGGGTCGATGATCTGCGCTGCTGCGAGCTTGCCTTCGATCTCGAGGATGCGGCCCTCAATGAAGCCTTGCTTGTCCTTGGCGGCTTCGTATTCGGCGTTTTCGGACAGATCGCCCTGCGCACGCGCTTCGGCGATCGCCTGGATCACGGCATGGCGCTCGACGGACTTCAATCGCTGGAGCTCGTCCTTGAGCTTCTCGGCGCCTCGTTTGGTGAGCGGAATGGTGGCCATCTGAAACCTTGGAGCAAAAATGAAGCCGCCGCCAGAATCACCGGCGGCGGCGGTTATTGGATGATGCGTGTCGAGTTTAGTGTGTTTTCGCGCGCAGTTCGCTATGGAGTTCCTGGAGTGACACGACCACCAGGTCGGCCTGGTGCTTCATGCCTTCCACCGCCGCCTCGCAACCGGCCATGCTGGTGTAGTAGGTGACGCGATTCGCAAGCGCTGCCTGCCGGATGTGGCGGGAGTCGGCGATCGCGGTGCGCGTTTCGTCCACGGTCGTGAAGACGAGCTGGATCTCGCCGCCTTTCACCATATCGACGATATGGGGACGGCCGTCCTTGACCTTGTTCACCGGCTTGACGGGAACGCCGCCCTCGGCGATCGCCGCCGCCGTCCCCTTGGTCGCCACGATGCCGAAGCCCATCGCGTGGAGGTCGCGCGCCACCATGACGGCGCGCGCCTTGTCGCCGTTCTTCACCGTGATGCAGACGGTGCCCTTGCTCGGCAGGCGCGAGCCGGCACCCAGCTGGCTCTTGAGCATCGCTTCGCCGAAGGTCCTGCCCGCGCCCATGACCTCGCCGGTCGAGCGCATCTCGGGGCCGAGGATCGGATCCACCCCGGGGAACTTGTTGAACGGGAACACCGCTTCCTTGACGCTGAAGTACGGCGGGATGACCTCGTGCGGCATCCTGCCGTCCGGGCCCCGCTGGTCGGCGAGACGCTGGCCCACCATGCAGCGCGCTGCGATCTTGGCGAGCGGCTGGCCGGTCGCCTTGGACACGAAGGGGACGGTGCGCGAGGCACGCGGGTTGACTTCCAGCACGTAGACGACCGGCTCGTGGCCGTCGGTCTGGATCGCGAACTGCACGTTCATCAGGCCCTTGACCTTCAGCGCACGCGCCATCATCGTCGTCTGGCGGCGCAGCTCGTCCTGCAGCGACTGGCTCAGCGAGTACGGCGGCAGCGAGCAGGCGGAGTCGCCGGAGTGGATGCCGGCCTGCTCGACGTGCTCCATGATGCCGCCGATCATCACGCCGTCGGCGCCGTCGCTGCCGTCGGCGATGCAGTCGACGTCGACCTCGATCGCGTCATCGAGAAAGCGGTCCAGCAGCACCGGCGACTTCTCGCTCACCTTGACGGCTTCGCGCATGTAGCGCTCCAGGTCCTTGTCGCCGTGCACGATCTCCATCGCGCGCCCGCCCAGCACGTAGCTCGGGCGCACCACCAGCGGGTAGCCGATCTCCTGCGCCAGTTGCAGCGCCTGCTCCTCGGTGCGGGCCGTGCGGTTGGGCGGCTGCTTGAGCCCGAGTTCGTGCAGCAGCTTCTGGAAGCGCTCGCGGTCTTCGGCGACGTCGATGCTGTCGGGCGTGGTGCCGACGATGGGCACGCCGGCGCGCTCGAGATCGAGCGCCAGCTTGAGCGGCGTCTGCCCGCCGTACTGCACGATCACGCCGAACGGTTTTTCCTTGTCGACGATCTCCAGCACGTCTTCGAGCGTGACGGGCTCGAAGTAGAGGCGATCCGAGGTGTCGTAGTCCGTCGACACCGTCTCCGGATTGCAGTTCACCATGATCGTCTCGTAGCCGTCTTCGCGCATCGCGAGCGCGGCATGGACGCAGCAATAGTCGAATTCGATGCCCTGGCCGATGCGGTTCGGGCCGCCGCCGAGCACCATGATCTTCTTGCGGTCGGTCGGCTCGGCCTCGCACTCTTCTTCGTAGGTCGAGTACATGTAGGCGGTCTGCGTGCCGAATTCTGCAGCGCAGGTGTCAACGCGCTTGTAGACCGGCCGCACGTTCAGCGCGTGGCGGCGAGCCCGCACCTCGTGCTGGTTGGTGCCGAGCAGCTTGGCGAGGCGCTTGTCCGAGAAACCCTTGCGCTTGACGTAGCGAAGCTCCTCGGCCGACAGCGAGTCCAGCTTGCGGCCGACGATCTCGGCTTCGGTCTGCACGATCTGCTCGATCTGTGCCAGGAACCACGGGTCGACCGCCGTCTCCTCGAACACCTCGTCGCGAGACATGCCGATGCGGAAGGCGTCCGCGAGGTAGAGGATGCGCTCGGGGCCGGGCTCTCCGATCTCCTGCACGATCTCTTCGCGGTCGGTGCTGCGTTCGGTAAGCCCGTCGATGCCGGTCTCCAGGCCGCGCAGGGCCTTCTGCAGGCTCTCCTGGAAGGTGCGGCCCATCGCCATCACCTCTCCCACCGACTTCATCTGCGTCGTCAGGCGCGAATCGGCGGCCGGGAACTTCTCGAACGCGAAGCGCGGAATCTTGGTGACGACGTAGTCGATGCTCGGCTCGAAGCTCGCCGGCGTCGCGCCGCCGGTGATGTCGTTGCGCAATTCATCGAGCGTATATCCCACGGCCAGCTTGGCCGCCACCTTGGCGATCGGAAAGCCCGTGGCCTTGGACGCCAACGCCGACGAACGCGACACTCGCGGGTTCATCTCGATGACGACCATGCGGCCGTCGACCGGGTTGATCGAGAACTGAACGTTTGAGCCGCCGGTGTCGACGCCGATCTCGCGCAGGATGGCGATCGACGCGTCGCGCAGCAGCTGGTATTCCTTGTCGGTCAGCGTCTGCGCCGGCGCCACCGTGATCGAGTCGCCGGTGTGGATGCCCATCGGGTCGAGGTTCTCGATCGAGCAGACGATGATGCAGTTGTCCGCCTTGTCGCGGACCACCTCCATCTCGTATTCCTTCCAGCCGATCAGCGACTCTTCGATCAGCAACTCGTTGGTCGGCGAGAGGTCGAGGCCGCGCTTGCAGATCTCTTCGAACTCTTCGGGGTTGTAGGCGATGCCGCCGCCGGTGCCGCCGAGCGTGAAGCTCGGGCGGATGACCATCGGGAATCCGGTGCCGCCGATCTCCTGCGTGATGCGCCGCTGCACGAGCCACGCCTCGTCCAGCGAGTGCGCGATGCCGCTGCGTGCCGAATGCAGGCCGATGCCGGTCATCGCGTCCTTGAACTTGAGGCGATCCTCGGCCTTCTCGATCGCGCGCTCGTTGGCGCCGATCATCTCCACGCCGTACTTGGCGAGCACGCCGTACTGGTGCAGGTCCAGCGCGCAGTTCAACGCGGTCTGCCCACCCATTGTGGGCAGCACCGCGTCGGGACGTTCCTTGGCGATGATCTTCTCGACGACCTGCCAGGTGATGGGCTCGATGTAGGTCACATCGGCCATCTCCGGGTCGGTCATGATCGTCGCCGGGTTGCTGTTGACGAGGATGACGCGATAGCCCTCCTCGCGCAGCGCCTTGCAGGCCTGCGCGCCGGAGTAGTCGAACTCGCAGGCCTGGCCGATGACGATCGGACCCGCGCCGATGATGAGGATGCTTTTGAGGTCGGTGCGCTTGGGCATTTACTTCTTCTCCATCAGCGCAACGAAACGGTCGAACAGATAGGCAATGTCATGAGGTCCGGGGGAGGCTTCCGGGTGGCCCTGGAAGCAGAAGGCGGGTTTGTCGGTGCGGGCGAGGCCCTGCAGGGTGCCGTCGAACAGCGACACATGGGTGGGTTTCAGGTTCGAGGGCAGCGTCTTCTCGTCGACTGCGAAGCCGTGGTTCTGGCTCGTGATGCTGACGCGGCCGCTCTCGAGGTCTTTCACCGGGTGGTTGGCGCCGTGGTGGCCAAACTTCATCTTGAAGGTCTTGGCACCTGAGGCGAGCGCCATGATCTGGTGGCCCAGGCAGATGCCGAACGTGGGAATGCCGGTGGCGATGAGTTCGCGCGAGGCCTCGATGGCGTAGTCGCAAGGCTCGGGGTCTCCGGGGCCATTGGACAGGAAGATGCCGTCGGGCTTGTACTTCAGCACCTCCGACGCCGGCGTCTGCGCAGGCACTACCGTCACCTTGCATCCACGGCTCGCGAGCATGCGCAGGATGTTGAACTTGACGCCGTAGTCGTAGGCCAGCACGTGATGCTTCGGCGTCTTGAGCTGGCCGTAGCCGCTGCCCAGTGCCCACTCGGTTTCCAGCCATTCGTAGGGCTCGGTCTGGCTCACCACTTTCGCCAGATCGAGGCCAGCCATGCTGGGCGCCGCCTTCGCCTTTGCGACCGCGTCGGCAATCAGCCGATCGGTGATCTCGGCGCCGATCGGCAGGGTCAGGATGCAGCCGTTCTGCGCGCCGCGGGTGCGCAACACGCGAGTCAGGCGACGGGTGTCGATGTCGGCGATCGCCACTGTGCCTTCACGTCGCAGGTACTCGGGCAGCGTCATCGACATGCGGAAGTTCGACTCGAGAACCGGCAGGTCGCGAATGACGAGGCCTGCCGCGTGCACCTTCTTCGCCTCGACATCCTCGTCCGCCACGCCGTAGTTGCCGATGTGCGGGTACGTCAGCGTGACGATCTGGCGGCAATAGCTCGGGTCTGTGAGGATTTCCTGGTAGCCGGTGAGTGCGGTGTTGAACACCACCTCGCCGACGGTCTCGCCAGGAGCCCCGATGGAGCTTCCTTTGAATACGGTGCCGTCTGCGAGTGCGAGGAGAGCGGGGGGCAGAACAGGCAGCAAGAGAAACTCCATCGTTGCGCCCAGCTCTGCCTGTGCAGCGGTTTTCGCGGATGCTCGTGGGCACCTCGGAAAGCCGCGTTGCGGGCTGAATCCGGTGGGGAAACTGCAGGAGGTTTCGCTGGGGCGGGGTGATCGCGGGTAAACCTTCGAATTATAGCCGAGCGCGTCTGCGCGGGCTCGCATTGGGTGGCAATCCGCACGACGAGTGCACCGCTCTGAGGTCCATGCGCATCTCCGCCGCGGCGGCGAGTGCGCCGACTGTCACATCCGCGGCTTGCCGAATTCCCGAGCGGCGCGCTTGGGAACTAGAATCCGCGGCGTGGGTCAGAACCCACGTTCATCTCAACCTGGAGGTCTCATGAACGAAAGCCTGCAAACCGTCTATGGTGCAGCAAGCTCGAGCGTCGCTTTGGAACAGCGCAACCGCGTGCTGCGCAACACCTATTGGCTCCTGGCCCTGTCGCTGGTGCCCACCGTTCTCGGCGCCTGGATCGGTGTGAGCACGGGCGTGATGGCCCGCCTCGGCATGGGCATGAGCCTGATGGTCTTCTTCGGCGGCGCCTTCGCCTTCATTTTCGCAATCGAGAAGACGAAGAACTCGGCGGCCGGCGTGCCGGTGCTGCTCGGCTTCACCTTCTTCATGGGACTGATGCTGTCGCGGCTGCTCTCGGCGGTGCTCGGTTTCAGCAATGGCCCGTCGCTGATCATGACGGCCTTCGGCGGCACGGCGGTGATCTTCCTCGCGATGGCCAGCCTCGCGACGGTGATCAAGCGCGATCTGTCGGGCATGGGCAAGTTCCTGTTCGTTGGCGCTGTGATGCTGATGGTGGCGCTCATCATCAACGCCTTCGTGCAGTCCAGCGCGCTGATGCTCACGCTGTCGGTGCTCATGATGGGCCTGTTCACGGCCTTCATGCTGTACGACATCAAGCGCATCCTCGACGGCGGCGAGACCAACTACATCTCGGCCACGCTGGCGTTGTACCTGGACATCTACAACGTGTTCCAGAGCCTGCTGGCCCTGCTGGGATTCGCCGGCGGCGAACGCGACTGACCGTTCATTCCCTCACCGACAAAGGGGACCTCCGGGTCCCCTTTTCTTCGACCGTGCCGCCTGGGCTCAGGACTTCTCGAACACCGCGATGCTCTCGACGTGCGCCGTGTGCGGAAACATGTTGACCGCGCCGGCCGCCGTACACCGGTAGCCCGCCTGATGCACCAGCAGGCCCGCGTCGCGCGCCAGGGTGGCCGGATTGCAGCTGACGTAGACGATGCGCCGCGGCGCGACGAAGCCCGGCGCGGACGAGGGGTCGGCGTGGAGATCGGCCGCCGCCTTGGCCAGAGCAAACGCACCTTCGCGCGGCGGGTCGATGAGCCACTTGTCGGCGTGGCCAAAGCCCGCCAGCTCGGCCGGCGTGATCTCGAACAGGTTACGCGCGACGAAGCTCGTCTTTTCGGCGAGCGCGTTCAGTGCGGCGTTCTCACGCGAGCGCGCCACCAGCGCCTCGCTGCCTTCCAGTCCAAGCACTTCGCGGGCTTGCGTTGCGATCGGCAGCGTGAAGTTGCCGAGGCCACAGAACCAGTCGATCACGCGCTCGTCGGCCTGCGCATCGAGCAGACGCAGCGCTCGGCTCACGAGCACCGTGTTGATCTGGTGGTTGACCTGCGTGAAGTCGGTGGGCTTGAACGGCATCGTGATGCCGAACTCCGGCAGCGTGTACTCCAGCGGCGGCCCGCCCGCATCGAGCAGATGCACGGTATCTGGACCCTTGGGTTGCAGCCACCACTTAATGCCGTGCTCGGCCGCGAAAGCGCGCAGCTGCGACAAGTCACCGGCAGACAGCGGCTCCAGGTGCCGCAGCACGAGTGCAGTGACCTGCGAACCGACGGCCACCTCGATCTGTGGCAGGCGGTCGCGGGCATCCATCCGGGCAACCAGCTCGGCGAGCCGCGGCAGCAAGGCACTCAGGTGCGGCGGTAGCACGGCACAGCTGTCCATGTCGGCCACGTAGCTCGACTTGCGCTCGTGGAAGCCGACCAGCACCTTGCCCTTCTTCGCCACGTGCCGAACCGAGAGCCGGGCGCGATAGCGATAGCCCCAGGCCGGCCCCTCGATGGGCCGCAAGACGCGTTCGGGCTTCACCTTGCCCAGGTGCCACAGACCGTCTTCTAGCGCGCGCTGCTTGGTCGCGATCTGCGCGCCAACGTGGAAGTGCTGCAGTTTGCAGCCGCCGCAGATGCCGAAGTGACTGCATGCAGGCGTGACACGCTGCGGGCTTTCGCGGCGCAGCGCGGTCATCGACGCCTGCTCCCAGTTGTTCTTCTTGCGGTGCACCTGTACCTGCACTTCTTCGCCAGGCAGTGCGCCCTCGATGAAGACGACCTTGCCTTCGGCGTTGTGGGCCACGCCCTGCCCTTCGAGATCGAGCGACTCGACCTTCAACCACTCGTTGTTCGCTGTCATGGCCCGAATTATCCGGGCAGGGGCCGCAGCGCCGATCGTCAGGCCGGGTCAGCGGGCCATGCAGCCAGGTATTCGGTCCAGTGGGGCTCGGCGATGCCCGCCAAAGTTTCACGCACGAATGCGATCTCGCGCTCGTACTCGACCTCCGTGAAGCCGCCGCGCATCTTCTGGAAGCGGCAGTACACGAGGTAGGTGTTCATCACATCCGTCTCGCAGTAGCGGCGGATGTCGTCCAGCCTGCCTTCGCGGTAGGCGGGGTAGACCGCCGAGCCGTCCATGCCAAGCTTGCCCGGAAAGCCGCACAGCTTGGCCATCGCGTCCAACGGCGCCGTGGCGCGCGGCTGGTACATCGCCAGCAGGTCCATCAGGTCAAGGTGGCGCAGGTGGTAGCGGCCGATGTAGTTGTTCCACTTGAAATCGCGGTCGTCTTCGCCGAGATCCCAGTACTTGTTGGCCACCACGCCATGTCGCAGGCCCCGGTAGTGCAGCACTGGCAGGTCGAAGCCGCCGCCATTCCAGCTGACGAGCTGCGGCACATGCTTCTCGACCGTGTTGAAAAAGGTCTGAATGATCCTGCCTTCCTGGCTCTTGCCGTCCGCCTCGCGGTCGACGAAAGAGTGGACCTTCAGCCCCTCGGCATTGCGGAACACGCACGAGATCACCAGCACGCGCTGCAGGTGCAGCGGCATGAAATCCGACTTGCCGAGCTCCTTGCGCTCAGCCATCTCCAGCGCATAGACCTCGTCGTCGCCGACTGCGGGGTCGATGCCGCGCAAGGCACGCAGGCCGGCCACGTCGGGAATGGATTCGATGTCGAAGACGAGTACGGGCCAGGAGGACATTCAGCCTCTTCGAAGAGTCAGTGAGCGGGGCGCGAGATCAGAAGATCGAATCGCGGTCGACGCCGTTGCGAATCATGCGGCGCTTCAGCTTGAGCAGCGCTTCCTGCTGGATCTGGCGGATGCGCTCGCGCGTCAGACCGAGCCGCTCGGCCAGCACTTCCAAGGTCTCGGGCTCGCGGTCACGCAGTCCGTAGCGACCCGCCAGAACCTCGCGCTCGCGCTCGTTGAGCTCGTCCAGGCCATGGTTCAGAAGCTGTTCGACCTCGTTGCTGAGCGTCAGGCTCATCGGGTCGACGGCGGCGTCGTCGGCGACGCTGTCAAGCATGGACTCGGCGTTGTTGTCGGCCGGGTAGCGCTCCAGCGGCGCGTCCAGCGAGGTCGGCAGTTCGGAGAAGCGCAGCAGGTCGCTGACTTCCTGGACCGGCCGGCCCACCGCAGCCGCCACGTCTTCCACGCGCACCTGCTTGTCATGCGCACCGTTTCGCCCCCACTCGGCCTCCAGCATTCGCCGCGCCTTCAGAACGTGGTTCAGCTCGCGAACCACGTGCACCGGCAACCGCACCAGCCGCGCCTGGTGCATGATCGCGCGCTCGATGTTCTGCCGGATCCACCACGACGCATAGGTCGAGAAACGAAAACCCCGCTCGGGCTCGAACTTGCCGATCGAATGCATCAGGCCGAGGTTGCCTTCTTCGATCAGGTCGGTCATCGGCAGGCCACGCCCCAGGTAGTTCTTGGCGATGCTCACCACGAGCCGCAGGTTGTGCTCGATCATCGCCTGGCGCGCGGAGAAGTCGCCCATGCGCGCGCGGGTTGCCGTCTCGAACTCTTCCTGCGGCGTCAGGAGCGGTGCGCGTCGGATCTCGCGCAGATAGGTCTGCAGGGTGTTGCCCACTTCGCCGTCGCCGGCCGCAAGCCCGGTTGCGCCGGCGGTGTCCGTGTGCGTGCTTGGGAGACCTTCGCCCAGATCGGGATCGATGCCGCCGGGCACGACGATGTCGAGCACAGACGGTGGGGGCGGCGTGCGAGTGGCCGGCGGCTCGTACGCAGCCGCGCCGAGCCGATCATGCGTATGCCCGTTCGGTGAAGTTCGCCGCTTGGTCATGCTGGCTCCGGTTCCGACGGGCGAGGTACTCGTCAGCGCGGCGGCAACAACTTCGCCGGGTCGACCGGCTTGCCGAGCTTGCGGATCTCGAAGTGCAGTTGCACCCGCTCCGCGTCGGTGGACCCCATCTCGGCGATCTTCTGGCCGCGCCTCACCGATTGGTCTTCCTTCACCAACAGCGTCTGGTTGTGTGCGTAAGCGGTGAGGTAAGTGCTGTTGTGCTTGAGGATCACGAGATTGCCGTAACCGCGAAGCCCCGAGCCGGCATACACGACACGGCCGTCGGCCGCCGCCATCACCGGGTCGCCCGGCTTGCCGGTGATCGCGAGGCCCTTGCTGCGCGTCTCGTCGAAACCACTGGCAACCGGGCCGCCGGCGGGCCACATCCAGCTGATGTCGTCGTCGCCGTCACGCGTGCCCGAGGACGTTGCTGCGCTTTGCGACGGAGTTGTCGCGGCGGGCGCCGCGGCGGCGGCGCCGCTGGCCGGCGTGGCAGCCGATAGCGGCTTGGTTTCCACCTTCGCCGTCGTCACGGGCTTGGTGCCGGCGCCGTTCGGGTCGACGCCCGGGGGCATCACTCGCAGCGTCTGTCCGACCTCGATGAGGTTGGGGTTCTCCAGCTCGTTCCACTTCACCAGGTCTTTCCAGTTCTGGCCAGTCTCCAAGCCGATGCGGATCATGGTGTCGCCCGGCTTGACGGTGTAGTAGCCGGGCTTGCCCATGTTCTCGGCGCCTGGCTTGGGCGGCTCCGGCAACGGCTCCACCGCCGGCGGAGCAGGCGGCACGCCATGTGGGACTGGCGTGCGCGCGGCCGCGCTGCGATCTTCCACTGGCGCCTGGTTCTTCGACGTCGCGCAGCCCGCGAGCAACAACACCGCAACCGCGACTGCGGTGCAGAGTTTCATGTCCATCGAGCGATTCTTCGTCATCACCATCGCGTCAGCCATCCCTACTTGCTATCGAACCAGCCCGGATTTTAGAGGGACGAATTGCACCACCTCATGAATACTCCGCTCGAAGCCATGCTCCGTGCGATCCACGACGACCAGCACCTGCCCACGCGAGCCATCATGCACCGGTGCAACGATGCGTCCGCCCACCGCCAGCTGTTCGGTCCACGCCGCGGGCAGCGCCTCCCCACCGGCTGCGGCGATGATGGCGTCGTAGGGCGCGTTCGGCGGATGGCCCAGCATGCCGTCACCATACACGAGCCTCACGTTGGTAGCCCGAAGTGGCGCCATCAGTTCACGGGCCTTGTCGTGCAAGGGCTTGACACGCTCGACCGAAAACACCTGCCTGGCCAGCCGCGACAGCACCGCCGCCTGGTAGCCGCAGCCCGTGCCGACCTCGAGCACGCGTCCGAGCGACGCCGAGGCCTTGCAGGCAGCGCCGCCCATCAGCAGCTCGATCATTCGCGCCACCACCGAGGGCTTGGAGATCGTCTGGCCATGGCCGATCGGCAGGCTGGTGTCTTCGTAGGCCTGCGTGACGAGCGCCGCGTCGACGAACAGGTGCCGCGGCACGGCCGCCATTGCGGCGATGACGGCTTCGTTGCGCAGGCCTTCGGCGCGCAGCCGTTCGGCCATGCGCTGCCGTACGCCGGCCGAATCGAGCCCAAGGCCGGTAGGAGGAGTGCGCCTTGCCGATACCGCTGCAGCATGCTGCAGGGGCAGCTGCGGCCGCAGCAAGGGCCGCGGCGTGAGCGGCGCCGCGGTGGCGGGCTTGAGCACTGGCGAACCGTGCGGCGCCTTGGGTGCCGTCTTGCGCGGCGCCGCCATCTGGTCGAGGCGCAGCGGAAACTTGGGCGGCCTTCGCGCGCTGTCGCTCATGACGTCGTGTGCCTCATTCGGCGCTGCGCGCCGCGAGCCACTTCTGCCACGACGGCACGGCGGCATGGTCGGTCAGATCGACTTGCAGCGGCGTGATCGAGACGCGCCCGCTGGCGGTGGCATGGAAATCGGTGCCCTCGCCCGCCTCGCGAGCGTCTCCGGCCGCGCCGATCCAGTACATCGTTTCGCCGCGCGGGCTGGTCTGGCGGATCACGGCCTCGCTGGCATGGCGGCGTCCGAGCCGGGTGATGGCGCGCGGCAGCCGCTGCGCATCGGGATGGTTCGGGATGTTGACGTTCAGCAGAAACGGCGTGCGAGCCGGCACGGCGCTCAGCGCCTGCTGGATGATCTCTCTGGCCACGAGCGACGCGGCTTCGAGATGGTTCCAGCCCTTGTCGATCTGCGAGAAGGCAATCGCTGGGATACCGAAGAGGTAACCCTCCATTGCCGCCGCGACGGTGCCCGAGTACAGCGTGTCGTCGCCCATGTTGGCACCTTGGTTGATGCCCGAGACGACGAGGTCGGGCCGGTGCGCGAGCAAGCCCGTGAGGGCGACGTGCACGCAGTCCGACGGCGTGCCGTTGATGTAGCGGATGCCGTTGACCGCGGTGTAGACCGACAGCGGGCGGTTCAAGGTCAGCGAATTGGAGGTGCCGCTCGCGTTCTGTTCCGGTGCGACCACATCGAGCTCGCCCAAGCCCTCGCAGGCCTTCACAAGCGCCGCCAACCCCGGCGCGAGGTAGCCGTCGTCGTTGGCAATCAGGATTCGCATGGGGCCGATTGTAGGGAGCCGCAGGGCCGTCACCTGCGTGACTCGACCGCGCCGGTCCCCTGCCTATCATCGCCGCGATACCCGACTCACCGGAGACAGCATGCACGCCTGGATTTGCGACAACCCGATCGGCCCCGAAGCGCTCACCTGGAAAGAGCTGCCCACACCCGACCCGAAACCGGGCGAAGTGCGCGTCGCGATTCGCGCGGCGAGCCTGAACTTTCCCGACCTTTTGATCGTGCAGAACAAGTACCAGGCCAAGCCCCCGCTGCCCTTCGTGCCCGGTTCAGAGTACGCGGGCGTGATCGATGCAGTGGGCGATGGCGTCGCCCACCTGAAGGTCGGCGACGCCGTGGCCTCTTTCGGCGGCATGGGCGGCTTTGCGACGCATGCCTGCGTCAGCGCGCAGCTGGTGATGCCGCTGCCGCCGCAGTTCGCCTTCGAAGACGCGGCGGCCTTCATCTGCACGTACGGAACCTCTTACCACGCGCTGGTCGACCGCGGTGAGCTGAAACCCGGCGAAACCGTGCTGGTGTTGGGTGCGGCAGGCGGCGTCGGCACCGCGGCGATCCAGATCGCCAAGGCGGTGGGCGCGCGTGTCATCGCGGCGGCCTCCAGCGACGAGAAGTGCGCCCTGTGCCGCGAGCTGGGGGCCGATGCCACGATCAACTACAGCAGCGCCAGCATCCGCGACGAATTGAAGGCGCTCACCGGCGGCAAGGGGCCCGACGTCGTCTACGACCCGGTCGGCGGCGACTTGGCCGAGCCGGTGTTCCGCTCCATGGCCTGGCGCGGCCGCTACCTCGTCATCGGGTTTGCACAGGGAACGATCCCCTCGCTCCCGCTCAACCTGCCGCTGCTCAAGGGAACGTCGATCGTCGGCGTGTTCCTTGGAGAATTCGCTCGTCGCGAGCCCAAGCGCCACGCCCTGGCGCTTGCCGAGCTCGCCGACTGGTATGTGAAGGGGCGCATCAAGCCGGTGCTCGACCAGGTTCTGCCGATGCCCGAACTGAAGGCCGCGTTCGTTCGCATGGGTAGCCGGCAGGTGCGTGGCAAGCTGGTGATGACCAACGCCTGAATTCCGCCACACGGCAGGTGCAGCGGCGCGGCTTCGCGTCGATAATCCGCGGCGGGAACCCGAGCGCCCAGCGGAGAAAACAACCAGTGCGCCGTCTGTTGCTGAAGTTACCGTTCGTCGTGGCGTCTGCATGGTGGCCGCTCGTGCCGGCCCTGGCCCAGGAGCCGCTGGTGTTTGCGGTGATCACGACGACCACCGTCGACGATACGCGTGCGTCGTGGGAACCCTTCTTCGCAGACATGCGCGCCGCGACCGGCCTCGACGTGCAAGGCTTCTACCCACCCACCTATGCAGCCGCCATCGATGCATTGGTGACCAACAAGGCGCACCTGGCCTGGCTGTCGAGCAAGGCCGCTCTGGATTGCATAGAGCGCGCCAACGTCGAGGTCTTCGGCCAGCTCGTGGACGCGTCGGGGTCCCCCGGCTACCGCTCAATCGTCATAGCGCGCCGCGATGGGCCGGTGCCGACGATGGATCAGCTGTTGTCCAAGCCGCGCACCTACGGCTTCGCGATGGGCGAAGTCTCGTCGACCTCTGGGCACGCGATGCCGTCGTATGCGCTGTTCGTGCCCCGCGGCATCCGGCCGGAAGATCACTTCGTTCCGTTGATCCGCGGCACCCATGGGCAGTCGCTCGACGCCGTGCTGCGAGGCCAGGTGCATGCCGCCACCTACAACACCGAAGAGCTGCAGCGGCTGAAGGCGTCGCAGCCGGCGCGAGCTGCGTCTCTGCGCGTGCTGTGGGAGTCCGCGCTGATTCCGAAGGACCCGCTGCTGTGGCGAAAGGATCTGCCGCTATCGGTGCGCACACGACTGTCGAAGTTTCTCTTCGGGTACGGCAAGGCGGCGCCCGAGAAGCAGCGCCTGAAGCTGATGTTCGACCTCGCCGGGTTCAAGCCGTCGACCAACCAGCAGCTGCAGTTCGTGCTCGAAATCGAGGACTTCAAGCAACGCTCCGAAGTGCTGCTCGACTCGCGCATGACCGAGGCGCAAAAGAGCGAGCGGCTCGCCGATTTGCGCGATCGATACGCACGCTTGGCGAGGGCCTTGCAGTCGCAGCACACGCTACCCCCCTAGATTGCAGGCTGCTACGATGGGCCATTCTTGTGAAAGAGTGCCGACCATGGCAGTCAAGGTTCTGATCGTCGAAGACAACCCGGTCGCGCGCAGCTTCCTGTGCCGTGTCGTTCGCGAGAGTTTTTCCGACACGATAGTCATCACCGAAGCAGGCGACCTCGAATCCGCGCGGCGCCATGTCGCCACGCAAAGCGGGCAAAGCGCGATCGCGCCGAGCGATCCGTTCAAGCTGGTCCTCGTGGACCTCGAGCTTCCCGACGGCAACGGCATGGAGCTGCTCGGCGAACTCGCGCGCTATCCGGCGACCAAGATCGTCACCACGCTCTACTCCGACGACGACCACCTCTTCCCTGCGCTGCAATGCGGCGCCGATGGCTATCTGCTGAAGGAAGACCGCTTCGAGGTGCTGGTCGAAGAGCTGCAGAAGATCGTACGCGGCCAGCCTCCACTGTCGCCGGCGATCGCGCGCCGTCTGCTCACGCACTTCCGCCATGGCTCGGGTCCCGGCACCGGCGGCGCGGAATCGGGCTTTGCGCCGCTGCCCTCGGGCTTCCAGAGCAGCCGCCCGATGCCGCTCGGCAAGGGTGCCCCGCTGGACCACGAACGCCTGACCCCGCGCGAGAGCGAAGTGCTGACCTATCTGAGCAAGGGCTTCACGATCAAGGAGATCGCGAGCCTCATGGGCATCAAGTGGTTCACCGTCAACGACCACATCAAGTCGATCTACAAGAAGCTCAACGTATCGAGCCGCGCTGAAGCGGCCGTGCTGGCAAGCAAACAGGGCCTCGTGTAGCCGCCCCGGGGAGCGGCGCGGCACCAGGCGGAGGAGTCCCACGTTGGCTGTCACGAGCTCGAGCCTCGGCGGCGGCGGCGGCCTGCCGCCGCGCGACAAAGCCCCTTTGAGCACGCCACCCGCCTTCCCGGAGTCGGCATTCGACTCCGGGTTGCTGGATCGCAGCTTCGCACGCGACCGCGGGCTGTCGCGATGGATGGGCTGGCGCCTGCGCCTGCTGGTCGGCGCGGCGCTGCTCGGATGCGTGGGCCTGTTCTTCCTCGCGCGCTGGCTGGGCGACCCGCCACACATCGACGCGACCTGGCGTCCCAACGCGCAAGGGCAACTTGAACTCGCCGCCTCGACCGATCCCCAGCTGCAGCCCCACGTCGGGCGTTCGCTGATCGGCATCGTCGGCGGCGATGTCTCGACCGCCGTCGCCGATGTGCTGACGCTGCAACGCTCGTCGCGCTGGCTGATCTCCGACGCCGACCGGGATCGGCATCGCGCGATGCACGAGCAGATTTCCGCCGCGTTGTCGCAGCAGAGCGTGAAGCTGTTCTTCTCCGACGGCGCCATGGTCGAGCTGCAACTCCAGCGGCGCGGCTTCGCCGGCCTCGGCGGCATGTTCTGGCTGCTCAGCGCTTTTGCGCTGGTCCTGTACCTGGTCGCTATGGTGGTGCTGCTCGCGCGGCCGACCGGCCCGAACCTGCTCTATTCGATGATGGCCTTGTGCCAGACCGGCAACCTCGTGTTCATCGCCGTCGAATCGACGCTCGAGCTGGCGCTACCGGCGCCATTCGCCAGGCTCGACATGCCGCTGCGGATGGCCTTCGACCTCGTCACCGCCGCGGCCCTGGTCAACGCCATCTGCCTGCACCCGCGGCGCCTGCCCGGTTGCGGCTGGATCGCGCTGTCGGCGTGGGTCTACGTGGCCGCGCTCGTCGCGCTGAAGAGCCAGGGGCTGCTCGCCGACGCGTGGTGGTGGACGCAGGGCAGCGTGTCGGCGCTCGGTCTGTTGATGGTGGGGCTGCTCACTCGCTCGTACCACGTTGAGCCGCACCCGTTCGCGATCGTGCTGCGGCGTTTCTGCGTGGTGGGAATCAGCACCTGGATCCTGCTGACGATCGCGCTCGCCGCTGCCGGGCGCGCGCCCGGCGTGCAGCACAACATCGCGGCCATCGGCTCGATGATCTGGTACGTGTTCCTCGCGTCGCTGCTGCTGCTGGTGCCCTTCCTGTCGAAGTCGCAGCAGATCATGCGGGAGTTCTCGCTGCTGGCGGCCATCAGTACCGTCGCGACCTCCCTGGACCTGCTGTTCGTCGCGGTGTTCTCGTTCGGGCAGTTCGCATCGCTGACGCTGTCGCTGTTTCTCGCGCTCGGAATCTATGCCGGCGCGCGGCAGTGGATCCTGAACCAGCTGCTGGGCAGCAGCATGCTGACGACCGAGCGCATGTTCGAGCAGCTGTACCGCATCGCACGCGAGGTCGAGGCCTACCCGGAGCGCACGCCGAGCCTGCTCTCGCATCTGCTGCGCGAGCTGTTCGAGCCGATGGAGGTGATCGTCATCGACAAGCGAAGCAGCGTGACGCGGGTGGTCGCCGACGGCTCGGCAATGATCCTGCCGGTGCCGCTGCTGGGCGGGGCGCCCGGCGAGGACCCGCAGGACAACGCCCGCTCGCTGGTGCTGCGCTTCGCCCACCGCGGGCGGCGGCTCTTCACCTCCGAGGATGCGAGGCTCACGGAGAGAATCGTCGAGCAGCTGCGGCGCGCGGTCGCTTTCGACAAGGCCGTCGAGCAAGGCCGCAGCGAGGAGCGCGCGCGGCTGGCGCAGGATCTGCACGACGACATCGGCGCGCGGCTGCTGACGCTGATGTACAAGGCCCACTCGCCGGAGATGGAAGAGTACGTGCGCCACACGCTGCAGGATCTCAAGACATTGACCCGCGGGCTGGCAGCGTCGAACCATCGCCTGTCGCACGCAGCCGCCGAATGGAAGGCTGACCTGACGCAGCGATTGACGGCCGCGCATGTGGAGCTCGGCTGGAACTGCACGTTCGACGAAGACGTGCTGCTCACGGTGGTGCAGTGGTCCGGCCTCACTCGCGTGCTGCGTGAACTCGTCAGCAACATCATCTCGCACGCCCAGGCGCGGCGCGTGGACATCGAGTTCACCCTCGAAAACGATCGCCTCGACCTGACCGTGGTCGACGATGGCATCGGGCGCAACCCACGTGCCTGGTCGCACGGACTCGGGCTCGGCGGCGTGCGCAAGCGCGTCAAGCAGCTCGGCGGCGAAGTCGAGTGGCGCGAGCTGCCGCAGCAAGGCATCGGCTGCCACGTGATCATCCGCGAGTTCTCGGCGCGGCACTGAGACGGCTGAGTCGACGTTTCGACGCCACGCCTCAAATGGAAAACGGCCTCGCAAGGAGGCCGTTTTCGCGTCATGTCTTGGGGTGGCTGATGGGACTCGAACCCACGACGACAGGAATCACAATCCTGGACTCTACCAACTGAGCTACAGCCACCGCAGAGCCCGAGATTATAGACGAAGCGACAGCGTCATCGGGCTGCCGCGCTGGCCGCTTCGGCATTTGCCACGGCCTTGTCGTCGACGCTCACCTTCAGGCGCGATTTGAGCGCCGCATAGTAGGCCCGCGCCTCGGCGTCGCCCCAAGCCTGGGCGTACTGCGCCTGCGCCCGGGCCGGATCGGCAGCGATGGGATCGCGCCCCAGCACCTTGGTGACGCGGGCGACGGCATAGCCCGCGTCGCCGAGGTCCACTCCGACCACGGCCGGCAGCGCCGCGGTGTCGGCTCGCAGCACGGCGTCGATGAGCGGACGCGGCAGATCCTTGGTCTGCGCACGCGACACCGTGGCGGCTTCCGCCGCCAAGGCGGTCTGCGGCTCCTTCTTCAGTTGCGCGAGCCGTGCTTCGCCTTCCTTGCGCGCGAGCGCCGCGGCCTGCATCGCAACCACACGTTCGCGCACCTTGTCCTTCACTTGCGCGAAAGGCAGCGTGTGCGCAGCGGCGTACTGGACGATGCGCCCCGAGACCAGCTGGCTGGGCGCCGTCTCGACCGCATCGGTGTTGCGCTTGTTGCGGATGGCGTCGTTCGCGAACAGCGCTTCGAGGAACTTCGGGTTGTTCAACGGCGCCGGCGTGTCCGGCCGCGGCGTGCGTTGCACACCCTGCGCCGTGCGCAGCTGAAGCTTGAACTTCTCGACCACCGGCTGCAGGCTTTCGGCCTGTTCGTAGACCATGTTGCTGAAGTCGACGGCGTTGGCGGCGAACTCCTTCTGTGCGAGCTGGGTGCGCACTTCGTCTTCGATCTGCGGGCGCACCTCGTCGAATGTCTTCTTCGCGCCGCCACGCGCGCCGGTGACCTGGATGATGTGATAGCCGAAGTCGCTCTCCACGACGCCGCTGGTCTCGCCGGGCTTGAGCGAGAACGCGGCGTCTTCGAACGGCTTGACCATTGCGCCGCGGCCGAAGAAGTCGAGGTCACCGCCACGTTCGGCGGAGCCCGGATCGTCGGAGTTCTTTCTGGCCAGTTCGGCAAAGCCGGCGGAATTCTTCTTCACTTCGGCCAGAAGGGATTCGGCCTTGGCCTTTGCCTTGGCTCGCACATCGGTGGGCGCGCTCGCTTCGGCCTTCACGAGGATGTGGCTCGCGCGCCGTTCTTCCGGCGTGGCAAATCGAGCTTCGTTGGCCTGGAAGTACTCCTTGAGCTGAGTCTCCGACACCGTCACGGACTTCTTGAGCGTGTCGAGGTCGAGCACGACGTATTCGATGCTGGCTTGCTCGGGCGCCTCGAACAGCGACGCGTTGGCCGGGTCCTTGTAGAACTTCTCCAGGTCCGCGTCGGTGGGTGACACCTTGGCCACGTAGTCCTTGGTGTCGAAGCGCTGCACCTGCACCTCGCGCTGCTGGAAGAAGGCGTCCAGCGCGGAGCCCGCGACCGCCGGCGGCGCGAAGACCGTTCCGCTCATGCCCTGCATGACCTGGCGCAAGGTGAGATCCTGCCGCAAGCGCTGGGCGAACATCTCCGACGACATGCCTTGCGCACCCAGGAAGTCCTTGTTGACGCTGCCGTCGGGATTGCGAAGCGCCGCGAATTGCGGGTCGGACGCGAAGATGCGTTGCAGCCGGTCGTCGGTGGTGACGAGGTTGAGGTCGGCTGCGGCGGCCAGCATCACGTGCTCGCGCACCAGGCCGTCGAGCGTCTGCTGGCGCATCTGCGGCGTGTCGAACAGCTTGGCGTCGACGCCGGGCATCTGCCGGCGCACGCGCTCGACCTGTTCGCGGTGCGCGGCGTCCCACTCGGCCTGCGTGATCTTGCGCCCCGCCACCTCGGCGACGGGGGCATTGGTCCCGTCGCTGAAGCGGCTGTAGCCCTCGATCCCGAAGAACACGAACGACGGGATGATCAGGAGCACGATGATGAACAGGAACAGTCGGGTGTGCGTGCGGACAAATTCAAACATCGGAGGGCCTCTAGCAAGAGCCGAAAGTCAAGGCAGCGTGGACAGTGTCGAGGAATTCGAGCTTACGCCTGCCGCAAACGCAACAAAGGCGAACCGAGGTTCGCCTTTGAAGGTGCGGGCTTGCGGGAGATTCTAGCTGACCGGGCCACATCTGCCCGGGGTGGCAAGCCGCTGTGGGTGGTGGGTGCTGAGGGGTTCGAACCCCCGACCTACGCCTTGTAAGGGCGCCGCTCTACCAACTGAGCTAAGCACCCGGTCGAACGCTGCGGTTCAGTTCACCGCATCCTTGAGCGCCTTGCCGGGGCGGAACTTCGGAACCTTGGCGGCCTTGATCTTGATCGCCGCGCCGGTGCGGGGATTGCGGCCGCTGCGTGCGGCGCGCTTGCTGACGCTGAAGGTACCGAAACCCACCAGCGAGACGCTGTTGTTCTTCTTCAGCGTCGTCTTCACGCCGCCGATCACCGCCTCGAGTGCGCGCGTGGCTGCTGCTTTCGAGATGTCAGCCTGCTTGGCGATGTGTTCGATCAGTTCCGATTTGTTCACGAAGGTACCCCCTCTCAAGGTGTCTCACAAGGAATCCGGATGGTGATTTGGACCGCAGGATGATCGCTGGCACGGCTCGAATTGATTACAGCCGTGCGACCTCGCAGTGTCAAGCGCGGAAGCGGATTCTATGCGTATTCACCTCGCTGACCGGGTGTTGTGCGAGCGTGCTTCCACGCTTGACAACACCATGGGGCGTGCATAGTTCGCGCTGCACTTCATGCGCTGCATCAAATGCACGCGGCAATCGCTCGCCCGACGTCGATCGTCGTCGCGGTGCCGCCGAGATCGGCTGTGCGCGGAGCGCCCGAAGCGGGGTCGAGCACGCTCTCGATGGCATGCACGATCGCGTCGTGCGCATCTCGGTGGCCGAGGAAGTCGAGCATCATCGCGGCCGACCAGATCTGCCCGATCGGGTTGGCGATGCCGCGTCCGGCGATGTCGGGCGCCGAGCCGTGCACCGGTTCGAACAGCGAGGGCTGCTTGCGAGTCGGGTTGAGGTTCGCCGAGGGCGCGATGCCGATCGTTCCGGTGCATGCCGGCCCCAGATCGCTGAGGATGTCGCCGAACAGGTTGCTCGCGACCACCACGTCGAACTGCTGCGGGCGTTGCACGAAGTGGGCCGCGAGGATGTCGATGTGGAACTTGTTGACCGCGATCTCGGGGTACTGTCGAGCCATCGCCTCCACCCGCTCGTCCCAGTACGGCATGGTGATCGAGATGCCATTGGACTTGGTGGCCGAGGTGAGCTTGCGGCGCGGGCGCGAGCGCGCGAGCTCGAAGGCGTACTTCAGCACCCGGTCGACGCCGGTGCGCGACATCACCGTTTCCTGGATCACGATCTCGCGCTCGGTCCCCTCGTACATGCGCCCGCCGATGCTCGAATACTCACCTTCGGTGTTCTCGCGCACGATCAGCATGTCGATCTCGCCCGGCGCGAGCGGCCGGCCGTCGCGCCCGACCAGCGGCGAGCGCACGCCGGGCATCAGCCTTGCCGGGCGCAGGTTGACGTACTGATCGAACTCGCGGCGAAAGCGCAGCAGCGAGCCCCACAGCGACACATGGTCGGGAATCTTCTCGGGCCAGCCGACGGCGCCGAAGAAGATCGCGTCGTTGCGCTGCAAGCGTTCCTTCCAGTCGTCGGGCAGCATCTTGCCGTGGCGTTCGAAGTAGTCCCAGCTGGAGAAGTCGTGCTGCTCAATCTGCAGCGCAATGCCGAACCGGCTGGCGGCGGCTTCGAGCACGCGCAGGCCCTCGGGCATGACTTCCTTGCCGATGCCGTCGCCAGCGATTACGGCGATGTGGTGAGCCGCCATGGGGTCTCCTTTGGCGCGATTGAGCGCGATGGGACCGATTGTGCCGAGTCAGCGTGTTGGTGCGCGCACGACGAGCGCCACCCCGGCGGCCGTCAGCAGCATGCCGATCATCATCAGGCCGGTCAGGCTCTCGCCGAAGATCAGCCAGGCCATCACCGCAGTGCACGGCGGCACCAGGTAGAGCAGGCTCGTCACCTGAGTGGCCGCGCCGCGCTGGATCAGCAGGTACAGCAGCGAACTGCCGCCCAGCGTCAACGCGAGCACCGACCAGGCCATCGCGCCGATGAACTCGGGGTGCCAGCGCACCGCTTCGCTTTCGAGCAGCGCCAAGGGCAGGCTC